>CAKQVW010000005.1 GCA_934277865.1 uncultured Pseudobdellovibrionaceae bacterium
CGGCAGACAGCGCGCCACAACCTCTTTGATGTAACCGGTCGCCTGCCATTGAAAACGATCACGTTTCCAAACCGCCGGGCAGCCAAAAGGCACACGCCCCTTCTCGGCACTTCCAGACGGGAAAACCGTTTTTAAGAACGAATCAAACTCGTCCACGGATTTGGCGCGATATCCTCGCAGCACTCCGCTTGACGGCAAATCGCTTTCACGAAGACGAAACGCCTTCCAGTCGACATCATTGGCTTGAGCCTTTTCCGAATACGCTGCGGCCATGAACGCGCCCCACTCGAGACCCGCAACGGCGTGAACCGGAATTCTGGCGCGCGCAAATTCGCGTAGCACACCCACGTGGGCGTAGGTCTTTAGTCCTCCGGGCCCCAAGATGAGACCAATCTTTGGAAGTTCACGATTGAGAAACGTGTCGCCCGGTTGGTTCGACACAAGAGGTGGCGTGGGAACCGGCGTCGGAGCCGACTGCGACGGAAGAGCATCGGCTCCCGAATCCTCTGGCGTCGGCTGACTTGTCACCAGCGGTGGAGGTGTCGGATTGACATTGGGTCGAGCCAAATCCGACTGGCTTCGCTGATCTTTCGTCGAACGGGCGTCTTTGGGAACTTCTTCGCGCGTACGCAATCCGGTACAACCTGCAATCAAGCTGACAAGCGATAGCCCCAACAACAGTCGCAGTCCCGCACGACGAATCATTCCCGCTCCCATCTTTAAAAGTTCCAGACAGGGCTCAATTCT
This sequence comes from uncultured Pseudobdellovibrionaceae bacterium, assembly GCA_934277865.1. GTDB lineage: Bacteria > Bdellovibrionota > Bdellovibrionia > Bdellovibrionales > JAMPXM01. The sequence continues at coordinate 748 of CAKQVW010000005.1, forward strand.
GACTCGAAGAAATGCCAGCTGTCACTCCGGGATATGTCGAGAGTTCTTAAAACAATCCAACCTGCGGATTGCTCGCCAAAATGAAAAATTCTTTGTTGCCATCGGAACCGAGGATCGGACTATCAAAGTAGTCTTCGACACGAAGGCCCAGCGATTTACACGTGTCCGAAATCGCGAGCTGAACCGCCGGGTAAAGCGACGCGTCTTTCACGACACCGTTTTTCCCAAGACCCTCGCGCCCAACTTCGAATTGCGGTTTCACCAGCGCCAAGATGTAACCCGACTCTCTCAACAAAGAGGCCGCCGATGGCAAAATCATCTTCAGCGAAATAAACGAGACATCAATGACGACGCGGTCAAAGAGTCGGCCACCTACAGAATCCAGAATTCGACGACGGGCCATGGAGTCCGGATCGACAAGTTCACGTGCATTCACGCCTTCAAACAAAGTCACACGCGGGTCGGAGCGCAGGCTTTGCGTCAATTGATCGTGGCCAACATCAACACCAATCACTCGGGCCGCGCCCGCCTGCAACAGGCAGTCGGTGAAGCCACCTGTCGAAATACCGAGATCCAAGACTGTCGCATTTGCAACGTGAAAGACTGGTGCTTTGCGGAGGGCTCCGTAAAGTTTAAGCCCACCTCTAGAAACAAACTCAGGTTCATCTGTTTTAGTGATGAAGAGCTTCATGGATGGATCTAAAATCACTTGGCTCGGTTTGCGAACTGGCTGCTCGCGTCCGTCCCCCAGTTTTAGTACGACTCGGCCAGCAGCAATCAGCTCTTGCGCCTTCTGTCTTGAAGGCACAAGTCCGTTTTCCACCAACCAAACATCCGCTCTCATCTCGCACCCTCTGACAAAACCGATTTATCTGGTTCGATGCAGATTGAACTGCGCGAGTTCACGCAGTGGCTCCGCTCTGTCATCCCAGTCGATGATGGCCTCTAGCGCTTCGTCGGTCAGCTCGTGCAAAAGTTCGCGAGTCTTTTCTGGACCAAGGAGCGCGCAGTAACTTCCCGACTCCGGTCGCTCTTGTGAATAATCCAAAATGTCATCTGCCACTTGAAACGCCAGACCAAGCGACGAAGCGTAGTCCGAGAGATCTTCAATCTGCTCTTCCGATGCGCCCGCGACAATTGCCGCGCCCACCGATGCAACTCGGATCAGCGCACCCGTCTTTAGCAAATGCAGCAGCCGCAGATCTTCGAAATCAAAGTTCGTCTTCTTTGCGGCCAGATCGATGGCCTGTCCACCGACCATACCCTGCGACCCGGCGGCGCGCGAAAGCTCTAAGATCGATCGAACCGCCGCCTCCGGCACTTCGACGTAGGCTTCTGCCACAATCCCAAACGCGTCGGTCAAAAGCGCATCACCGGCGAGAATCGCGGTCGCTTCGTCAAATTTTTTGTGATTGGTCGGCTTCCCACGACGGAAGTCATCGTTGTCCATCGACGGCAGATCATCGTGAATCAAGGAGTAGGTGTGCACGCACTCGACCGCACAAGCAAACGGCAAAACGGCCGAGCGATCGACACCAAGTGCATCCGCTGTCAGTAGCGACAGTGTCGGGCGAAAGCGCTTCGCTCCTTCCTGCAAAAGCGAGTAACGCATCGACTCGTTTAACTTCTTCCAGCCTTCAGCGCGTTCTGCATCAGTCGCAAATACTTTATCTAAGAGCCCTGCAACTTCGGCCGCCGCGGCCTCCATCTTCGCTTCAAGTCCAATTGACGTCATTCTTTGCTGCCTTCCTCGAGATCGTCGAAGTCACGGGTCACTGGTTTTCCATCTGTGCCGATCGACAGCAGAACCTTCACACGCTCTTCCGCAACACTCAGTTGCCCTTGGCAGTCGCGCGAGAGTTTCACTCCCTCTTCAAACAGCTTCATGGAATCATCGAGCGAAAGATCGCCGGACTCCATTTTCTCTACGATATCCTCGAGTCGCTTCAGCTTCTTTTCAAAATCCATAGACTTCTCCACAACCGACTTCTCCACAACCGACTTCTCCACAACCTCTTCGTCGATTTCTTATTTATTCAAATTTTCTGTCGCGACCACCTTGGCTTGAACAGTGGCTTGAACAGTGGCTTGAACAGTGGCCTGAATTGTCCCGTCGGCAACACGTACGTCGATGATGTCGTGAGACTTCACCTGCTGCACGGACGAAACCGAACGCCCACCCGTCGCCGTCCGTACCGATGTAATCGCATAACCACGCTCCAAGACCTTCAGAGGACTTAAACCATCCAGCATCGCGGCCGACTTTGAGAAACGCCCGCGCAAGAGATCCAGTTTCCGCTGGTACCTCGCAGCCAAGCGGTCGCTATAAAGATCCAGCTCGAGCTTCGATCGGTCGATCGACTCATAGGCCGCGCGCTCGAGACGCTCCAAAAGTTCGTCACAGCGTAAAATCGCATCCGCGATTCTGCGCCGCGGATCCACCAGCAGGCGCTGCGAGGACCGAACTCGGTCCATCCACCTATTGAGAACACCGAGGTAGCTCGACACCAAGCCCCTCTCAAGGCGTTTGATGTTGTTTGCCATCTCGTCCGCGTTTTTTGCGACAAGCTCGGCGGCCGCCGAAGGTGTCGGCGCGCGAAGATCCGCAGCAAAGTCGGCAATGGTGAAATCCACTTCATGTCCCACCGCCGAAATCACCGGCACTCGACTGCCCGCAATCGCACGGGCCACGGGCTCTTCATTGAACGACCACATGTCTTCGATGGAACCTCCGCCGCGGCCGACGATGATCACGTCGACATCCGGCAGAAGATTCGCAAGCTCCATACCGCGAACGATTTCGGCGGTTGCTTTCACGCCCTGAACCGCACATGGAACGATGGTGATCTTGGCGACGCGGTATCGGCGCCCAAGGACATTCAGCATGTCGCGAATCGCCGCGCCCGAGGGCGAGGTCACGATGGCAATATGTTTCGGCGCAATTGGAATCGCTCGCTTACGGGTCGGATCAAAAAGCCCCTCGGCCTGAAGCTTCTTCTTCAGTTGCTCGAAAGCCTTTTGCAGCGCACCCGCGCCGACTGGCTCCATGGTCTCGCAAAAAATCTGGTAGTTCCCACGGGGTTCATACACGGTCACTTTGCCACGTACGACAACTTCCATCCCGTCTTCCGGCTTAAACCGCAACTGTGTATTAAAACCGCGAAACATGACGGCGCTGATCTGAGAATCCTTATCCTTCAGGCTAAAATAAAAATGACCCGAGGGATGCGCCTTGAAGTTTGAAATCTCGCCGCGAATCCACAATGTCGCGAATTCACCCTCAAGCTGACGTCGAATAAGTTTATTGAGTGCACTCACCGAAAGCACTGCAGGCTCATTGCTTGGCTCGCGTCGACCCTCCAGTTTTGTGTCCGGCTTTATCTCGGGCCTTACCGCTGGCGCGGTTTCCAGTTTTTTTTCAACCACATCTTCCGTCACGGCAGCCGAAGATTTCGCAGGCGTTGGAAATTCCAGCTTGGACCAATCGCTCCAGCTTAGTTGCGGCGAATTCGACGCCGAAGCGCTCTTGCTTGAAGAGCTTTTGGTAGGTGGTTTTGCGCGCTTGGCCATGCGCGCGATACTAGGAAGAAGGCAGGTCGCAAGTCAAAGTTTGATTCACGCTGTCCGAGGGGCAGATCGCAGCCAGATGGCAGGCTACACGCTAGGCGCGAAGCCAAAGGCCCTGAAGAATCCAGGCCGATCCAACCAGCAGGCAGATCCAGGCCAGCGGCAAGTGCGAGAAAAAGCGCGAACGATGCGGTTCGGGGATGCGCTCAGTTGCGAGTTTCGCGAAGGTCGGACTGTCCATCAAAATTTGAAGCACAAAGACCATGACCGCCCCATAACCGAAAGCCAGCCATGGAATGATTTTGTCAAGAGTCTCGTGCAAAGCATGCGGTGCCATAGAAATCCATCGGAATCTTTTTTCCGTCTCTGCATGCGCCAAAGGTCTAAGAAAAAGATGAGAACTCCGTCAGAATCGCTTTTTCCCAGTTCGCTTCGACCGCCGCTCTGCTAGGATGGGACTGGGTTTGTTGGCAATAGCCTCCAGACAAAAGAGACCCTACAAGTTTTAGATTAGGGGACTGTCCCTGGCGATGGTGTGCAAGCTTGGCCCTTTCGGGATCCGAGAAGCCTGAAGTTGCTAAATGGTCACCCACCTTAAAAACCACGGGTCTCTGTGTCTGTTGAGCGCCACAAGCCCTTTTTTTTGCCTATACTGCTTATGTCGCTTCGGCCTCCGGCCTGCGCTGCTCGCCGTGCAGTCGCGCGGCGAGATTTGTTTCAGTTTGAAACGTTGGTCCCGACGCTGGTCCAGCTTCCAATTTTCTCTCCTCGACCGACGTCGAACCCTTGAGCAAGAAGACGTTATTCGGCACCGCCCTTGCTGGTAAACTAAACAGAACTGAGTGAATCAACGTCTACAAGGGGCAAGATCGAATGAATAGCTTCTCACCCAATACGACTCTGTCGAACTCTAAGACAGCTGTGAGATTCGCCGTCGATTTCTTCTTCAGCGGACTCACACCGGTTGCCACTCTTACCGCATTCTCAATTGGGTTCTTGTCAATGGTCGCTCCTTCCGTCGCGAGCGCGAACACTGTCGCTCGAACAGAGCTCGACTCTTTATTTGAAATCTGCGCAAAGACTGATGCCATGAGCAAAGAGCTCTGCAAGGAACTTCGCGCCGAACGGCGCTCGCGTGGTGGCGGCAATCGCCATTCAAAATCGTGCGAAGATATGGACAAACGCATTGGTAACGCATGGGAGAAGGCAACAAAAGCCTGCATCGCTGCCAACCTTGGCGGTAACAATTTGAACAAGTGCTTTGACCAAGTGCAGTGGTGCCAAAACGCAGAAGAAGAAATCCAAAATCTTGTTTCCGATGAAGAGATGTCAGAAGAGCAAGTTTGTGACACCGTCCTCGCAAATAGCTGCCCTGGCCTTCCTCGTTTCATGGATGGCCGCAATTTCCGAGAAGAGGAAAAAGAGGCCGAGCGCGAACGCCTTCAGGCAAAACGTGATGTGGATGAGCTAACCAAAGAACGGCGCGATGCCCAGCGCGACATGCTGAAACAACAACGTGAACTTCAGGAAGCGCAACAGGACGCCGCCTACGAGGTGCACAAAGCCGAGCGCGAAATCGCAAAGGACATGTCCGCACAGTTTAAAGAGGTTCAAGAAGGCCAGAAGAAGGCGTTCGAAGACGCCCAGCGTGCCTACCAAGAAATGGACGCCGCCTATATTAAAATGCGACACGAGTCGCGTCAGCTTGCGGTGAAAGTCGAAGAAGCCAAAGACAAATTCCACGGTCAGTGTATCGCACAAGCTGAGTCACAGTTTAAAGCTGCGGAACAAGCGCGCCAAGCAGCCAAGAGCAAGAAGAAGAAGAAGAATTCGGGTACAGCGACTCGCCTTGCGGGATCGACCAGACGGAACAATCTCAACCAAACACGTCTTCGCAACTTCGATTACAACGCCTACTTAAACGAGTGTCTCAACGGGCAAACTGGGGTAGGAAAGTCTCTGGCCAACAGCGTCCGTTCCGCGGAGCGCGAAAAGGCTGCGAACGACCAGTACCTGCAAGAGCAGGCGTCCTTGATCGAGCAGCAACGTCAGACCATGCTAAAAAAGCTGATGGAGCTTGAAAGCACGGCCGAGAGCCAAAATGCCGAGGTCGTGAAGCAGACCAATGAACGCCTGCAAAACCTCAGCGAGGAACAGCAGCGAATTTCGGTTAAAAATCAGGCTCGACTCAGCGAGTTCATGCAAGACCAGCAGCTGCGTCTCAATGATATCGACCAGCGCCTGCAAACTGAAAATCAGCAGCTGACGCGCTACCAACAGGAGGCGATGGTTGCCAATCGCCGAGCCACTTGTGCTGGCAGCGCCGCGAGAAAGTCCGAATCTCGTTTGGAAAAAATCGGAGAGGGCTTCGCGGAGGCTGTTGGCGAAATCACGGGACTCGCTGGGATGTGCCGTCAGTTCAAACAATACTGCAATCCAGATACACGCTCAGCTTCAGGTGGCGTTGAAGGTGTTCGAGTCGCAGCGTCCGAATCGGCCGAACCAGCAGCTGCGGAAACTGACGAACCACGCTACGTTTATCCGCAAGCGTGTATCCTCGCCACACAAGCCGTTTCGGGATCAGGTGATCGCTTGAAAAAACGCGGCAATTGGACTCCTGATTCCGGTCGCGGAACATCTCGCTAACGCTATGCATACACATAGGTAGGCATTGAGCCCATCCCCTAGGATGGGCTAGTCTTTCCTCCTATGAAAAAGCTCGTTGCCCTGGCCTTGGCCGTGGTTCTTTTAGGTTTCGTCGCTGTAGCGGCTCTCTTCGTCTCTGCCTCAAGTTCACTCCCTCAGATCATCAGCGTGAATGACTACAAACCTCGCCTCGTGAGCGATGTGTTTGCGCGCGGAGGCGAGCGAATCGGCGAGTACAAGTATGAAGTTCGGAAACTGGTTAGCATCGACAAAGTTCCGAAACAAATGATCGACGCCTTCTTGGCGATCGAGGATCGACAATTCTACGAACACAAGGGCATCAACTACGCTGCAATCCTACGTGCCGCGATCACCAACCTCACTTCGAGTCGCACACAAGGCGCCTCGACCATCACGCAACAGTTGGCGAAGCAGTTGTTTCTTTCGCCTGAGCGCACCTACACGCGGAAAATCAAAGAAGCACTCCTGGCAAAAAAGCTGGAAGAAAACCTGAGCAAAGAAGAGATTCTGTATCTCTACCTCAACCAAATTTTCTTTGGTTCGGGCGCAAACGGTGTGGCCGCGGCTGCAGACATCTACTTCCGCAAAACTCTCGATCAGCTCACTCTCGGAGAAATAGCGGTCATCGCAGGCCTGCCGCAGCGTCCGTCCGCATACTCTCCGATTCGAAACCCGAAACTTGCCAAGGGGCGCCAGCGTGAAGTCTTAAATGCGATGGTGGCGTTCGGAAAGATTACTCAGGAAGAGGCAGACAAAGCCTTCAATGAGCCGCTGAAGGTGTATCTCGAAAAAGAATACAACTCGATCGCACCGTTTGCGGTTGAGACGATTCGCCAAATCCTTGTGGAAAAAATTGGGGACAACAAGGTCAATAACGAAGGGATCCACGTCTACACGTCGATCGATGCCAAACAACAACTGGCAGCCAACGAACAAGTCCGAGCCGGCCTTCGTGAAGTCGACAAACGACAGGGGTACAGAGGCCCTCTTCGCAATCTCAAGACACCTGAAGAGATCGAAAAGTTTCTGGGTGAAACGCGCACAAAGCTGGTGGAAGTTCTGTCGCCGATTCGAGTCGTCACACCCGAAGGAGTCATCCAGGCCGAGGCCGTGCCAGATTTCAAAAAACCATATCGGCGTGTTGACGCCAAGGGGCAGGTCTTAGGAAACCTGCCGCCCTACTCGCCCGTCGGAACCGAAACCGAAGCCATCGTCACGCGCATCGACGACGATCTTGGCTTGGTTTACATCCGCATTGCCGAGGCTGAGGCGCTAATTGACCTCGCCGATATGGAATGGGCACGAAAACCAGATCCGCAATCCAATGCCCTGTATGCACCGAAATTGGCGAAACCTTCGCTTGCGCTAAAAGTCGGCGACGTGATTCTCGTCAAAGTCACCGGCGATCGTTTTGTGTCGACCCGCGAGACGGAATTGACCAACAAGATTGCGGCCATCAAAAAAACCAACGCACGCTATATCGCGCCGGATTTCAATCTGTTCGCCAAGGCGGCGCTTGAGCAACATCCAATTGTGCAAGGTTCGCTGATCTCGTTTGACTTAAAAACCGGTGAAACAGTTGCCATGGTCGGCGGGTACGAGTTCGGAAAGGGCGATGGCAAGTCCGAGTTCAACCGCGCGGTTCAAGCAAAGCGACAATCGGGCTCGAGCTTTAAGTCGATCGTCTACGCCGCCGCACTCGACAAAGGCTACACGCCAGCAACGGCGATCCAAGATGCTCCGATCGTCTACGAGGGCGACGCTTCGTCGGTGGAAGGCCAAGATACCGATATCAAAAAGTGGAAACCGCACAATCACGGTGAGAAGTTTGCTGGCGATATTCTGTTCCGCAATGCGCTGGTGAAATCGCTGAACATTCCCACGGTCAAGATTCTGGAGTCGATCGGTGTGAGCTGGGTCATCGATTACGCTCGCCGCCTCGGCATCTTTTCTCCGTTGAATGCGGACCTCTCGCTGGGTCTTGGATCGAGTTCGATCACCCTCTACGAAATGACTCGTGCGTTTGCGCAGTTCGCAAAACTTGGCCGACGCCTCAAGCCGATGCTCATTCACCGTGTGACGGATCATGAAGGCACCGAGATTTTGAAAAACGTCACGCTCGACGCATTTTTCGAAAAAGATCTCGCTCCGGTCGAAAAAGAGTACGAAGACAAACGTGTTGCCTTCTTAGAAGCCAAGCGCGCAGGAGCTTCAGTGCCAACCGCCGCGCAAGAGCCGACAGAAGAGAACACGGCGGTTGCGGAGGGCGAAAAGAAAGCCGAAGACCCGTCCAAACGCACGACGCCGATGATTTACTTCGACGACCCAGACCAGCTGCTGCAGCCGCAGACGGCGTATGTGATGACTTCCCTGCTTGCCGCGGCAGTCACCGACGAGGGCGGAACCGCTGGCCGTGCCCGCGCTCTTGGACGACCTGTTGCCGGTAAAACAGGAACCACCAATGGTTACTTCGACGGTTGGTTTGTCGGCTACACGTCGCAGTTCGCGACCGGGGTTTGGGTCGGATTCGACGAAGAGCGGTCGCTGGGTGCAGGCGAAGTCGGAGGACGCAACGCGCTTCCAATTTGGATTGAATACATGAAGTCCGCGCACGGCGAAGATCCGCCACAGCCGTTTGCTGTTCCGGGCGGAATCGTTTTCGCCAACATCGATTCACAAACTGGTAAATTGGCCTCCTCGTCCAGCAGAAGTGTCGTGAACCAAGCCTTCGTTCGCGGTACAGAGCCTCGTGAGCTCAGCGGAGCCCCCGCAACTCGCGATGATTCTGATTTCTACAAAGAGGACATGGCCGAATGAAGTCGATCCACCTTTGGGGGGTCCGACAAAATAACCTGAAAAACATCGATGTGGAGATTCCACTCGGGTCGTTCACGGTGGTTTGCGGGCCCAGTGGTTCCGGAAAATCCTCTCTCGCCTTTCAGACCTTGTACGCCGAAGGTCAGCGTCGCTACATTGAATCGCTTTCTAGCTACGCAAGACAGTTTCTCGGAAAAGCGCCCAAACCAGATATCGAAGGGATTTCTAACATCCCACCGGCGATTGCGATTGAGCAAAAGAACTCGGTCAAAACATCTCGCTCCACGGTCGGTACCACGACCGAGGTGATCGACTATCTTCGTCTCTTGTTTGAAAAGATCGGCCGTCCAACCTGCCCCTCTTATGGGTTTGTTGTCACCAAAGATGCGCCCACGGAAGCAACCAAGAAAGTGCTTGCCGAGCTGGAAGGCAAGCGCGGCTATATTCTCGCGCCGATCACCTTTGCAAAAGGCCGCCTCCCAGCCGACACGCTGCTAAAACTTCTGCAACAAGAGGGCTTTACCCGGATTCTGATTCCGCCCGGCGCCGTGATGCCAAAACCAGCGGGCGCAGCGAAAAAGAAAAAAACTTCTGCGAAGGAGTCGACTGGGCTTTCCAAAAAGAAGGCAAAAAAGACCGGCGAAACCGACACGGCAGCTGACGAGGACGCGGCGGCAGGATCCGGCGGCGAGTCTCTTTCAAATCTCCAGGCAACAGCCTCCGTCGGCCTTCCGAAATGTCGGGAGTACGATTCGACGCCTGAGATCGGCACCGTTTACGAAATTCAAGCAAGCGACACAGAACTTGTTCTTCCCGTAACGGACTTTTACGTTGTCATTGATCGCGTAGCTTTTCGCGCGGACGATGCCGGCCGCATCGGAGACTCCATTTCCCAAGCGTATGCGGCGACTCTCAAGTTCAATGTCGGAATTGAGGCCGGCCGCGTGACTGTCGTCACGACAGAAGGCAACCGCCTGCAATTTAGCGAGGACCGTGCGTGCGCGCAGTGTGGATTCACGTTCCCGTCTCCAAGTGCCGCGCTTTTTTCGTTCAACTCTCCGATTGGGGCCTGTGCCGCGTGCAATGGCTTCGGCAATACCCTTTCGTTGGACGAAGCGAAGATTGTTCCCAACCCCGCACTCAGTCTGGCGGACGGAGCCCTCCATCCATTTACCATGCCGTCGGCCGCGTATGATCGAAAACAGCTGGCTAGCTATTGCAAGTCGGCCGGCATTGACATGAAAACTCCGTGGAACCGACTCTCGCAAACGGCACGCGAGAAGATCTGGAACGGCGACGGCAAATTTTATGGCGTCACTGGTCTTTTTGAATATCTCGAGACCAAGAAGTACAAGATGCATGTCCGTGTATTCTTATCGCGGTACAAGTCGCCACAACCCTGCGGCGCCTGCAAAGGCTCACGCCTCAAGCCAGAAACTCAGCTCTTCTTGGTAGGTGGCCAGCCCATCACAAAGCTCTCAACTATGACCGTCGGCGAGATCTACCGATTCATCGAAGGACTCAAGCTTAGTCCGATGGAAGACGAACTCGCCGGTGAAGTCTTTCGGCAGCTTCGCAGTCGTCTGAAGTTTTTGAACGACGTTGGCGTAGAATATCTGACGTTGGATCGTCCAACTCGAACGCTTTCAGGGGGCGAGTATCAACGCTTGAGCCTGGCCAAACAATTGGGAATGGGCCTGTCTCAGACGCTCTATGTCTTGGACGAACCTACTGTCGGCCTCCATCCGCGAGACAATGATCGGCTGATTGGAATTCTCAAGCAACTCAATGAACTTGGCAACACCCTAGTCATCGTCGAGCACGATCACGACGTCATCGCCAGTTCCAATCATCTGATCGAGATTGGCCCCGGATCGGGCCATCTCGGCGGAACGATCGTGTTCAGCGGCGAAACGAAAGACTTCTACAAGAACGCAAAGTCCGTCACCGCGCCTTACCTACGTGACGATAGCCCACTAAAAAAGGCGGACCTGCGCACTCGGCAGACCTCGATTCTCGAACACAAGTACGCCCTCGAGCTGACAGGATGCCGCGGAAACAACCTAAAAAATGTCGACGTGAAGTTTCCGCTGAATCGCCTGGTCACCGTAACCGGCGTCAGCGGTAGCGGGAAATCAACTCTGGTTTCGCAAACTCTCTATCCGATCGTCGCGCAACATTTGCGTGTCGAATATCGGCTGGGCCAGCCCTTTGACGACATCAAGGGCCTGGACCACCTCAAAGGTGTGCTTTTCATAGATCAATCACCCATTGGGAAAACAGCGCGATCCAACCCGGTCACATACCTCAAGATCTTCGATGGCATTCGCAACTTGATGGCCGCCCTGCCCGAATCAAAACTTCGCGGCTACACGGCCGGCACTTTTAGCTTAAACGTAGACGGCGGTCGCTGCCCAGTATGTAAAGGCCTCGGGGTGGAAGTCGTCGATATGATGTTCATGGACGATGTCGCGCTGGTTTGTGATGCATGTGATGGCAAGAAATATCGTCGTGAAATTCTGGAAGTCCGTTACAAAGACAAAAACATCCATCAAATTCTCGACATGACAGTGGATGAGGCGATGGAGTTTTTCGTCGCTTACCCTCAAATCCGAAGACCGCTGACTTTCTTGCGTGAAGTGGGGCTCGGATATATTCGCTTGGGCCAAAGTGCGGCGACCCTCAGTGGCGGTGAATCACAGCGTTTGAAAATCGCGCGCGAGTTTATCGGCACTCAGCAAAAAGGCACGCTTTACCTTCTCGACGAGCCGACAACGGGGCTGCACTTTAGAGAAATTGAAATGCTGATGAAGGTGCTTCACCGGCTAGTTGAATCTGGCGGCAGCGTCATCCTGATTGAACACAACCTAGATGTGATCCGAGCAAGCGATTGGGTCATCGACATGGGGCCAGACGCGGGAAAGCTGGGTGGACAAGTGATTGCCACCGGAACACCCACAGACATCATGAAAAATCCTAAGAGCCTGACTGGCAAATATCTCAAACGTTATCTCGGGAACGAAGAAATCAAAGAGGATTCTCCATGAATCAAGTTATGAAAAGCCTCAGCCGACTATGGCCACTCATTCGACCCTATAAGTCGCGCCTGATTGCGGTATTCTTTTTTGGACTTATCATCAGTCTTTGTAACGTGGCTCAAACCGCGCTGGTCAAAACCTTGTTCAGTGAAGTCTTTGAAAAACGAAACGAAGTGATTCACTTTTTCGGTCTTGAGATCTCCGCTTGGCATTTGCCCTTTGTTTTTCCTCTTCTGTACCTGATCTGGGGAGCGGCTCGTTACACTCACTATATGATCTTGATCATGATCAACGAGCGCGTGATTGCGGATGTCCGCATGCGCACGATTGATCAAGCCCTTCGCCTGAACCTCGGGTTCCATTCGAAGTTTGAGTCGGGATCAGGTGGCTTGATGAGTCGGATTCTTAATGACACAGGCGTCTTGCAGATGGGCTTAAGCTTTTTTGGCGACGTCCTTCGCGAACCGTTAATCGCACTAGCTCTGCTTTCCTATATGATCTATCTCGACTGGAAACTCACACTGGTGCTTCTAGCCTTTTTACCGATTTTTGTCGCAATGACCCGTCAGGTTTCGCGCAGCTTACGAAAGTACGGACATATCAATCGGCAGGCAATGGAAGCTGTCACAGCGGATATCAAAGAAAGCCTCGATGGCATCCGCGTGATTCAGTCTTTCAACCTGGAAGATACGATGAGTTCACGTCTAAAAAAGTCGATGGATCACTATATCGAGACCCGTCGGAAAATTATTAGCCGCGAAGAGGCTGTCAGTCCGATCAATGAATTTCTGGCGTCTAACCTTGTCATGGGCCTCGTGCTATACATGATGAGCTTGATTCTTCAGTCGAAAGCCACTGGAGGTGAGTTTCTTGCGTTTTTGTTTGCCGCAGGCCAACTTCAGAATCCAATCAATCGATTACAAGAGTCTTTTGTGCGCGTTCAACAAACCGTCGTGGTGACAGACCGACTTTTTGGCCTCATCGAGAGCAACGACCGCGTGCCTCAATCGAAAAATCCACGCCCCTTTCCTTTGGACTGGAAGACGATCGAGTTTCGAAACGTACGTTTTAGCTACGGCGAAGACGAGGTTCTAAAAGGCATTTCTCTGACAGTTCGACGGGGCGAAGTCATCGCTTTGGTCGGCTCAAGTGGCTCAGGAAAATCGACGTTGGTGAACCTACTTGAGCGATTTCATGATCCAACCGCAGGAGAAATCTTGGTCGATGGAATCTCGCTCAAAGAATTTGACCTCAAAGACCTGCGCTCGAAGATCGCGCTCGTCACCCAAGATGTTTTTCTCTTCAGAGACTCTGTTGCAACGAACATTCTCGCCGGTCGCGGCGAACTCCCCGAAACAAACGTGGCTCTTTCCCCGAAGGTTCTAGACGAAGTCCAATTGTCGGCTCGCCACGCACACGCAGATCCCTTCATCCAAAAGCTTCCAGAAAAATATTCGACTGGCGTAGGGGAGCGTGGCGGACTCCTGTCCGGTGGAGAAAAGCAGCGAGTCTCAATCGCGCGAGCGTTTCATAAAGACGCTCCAATTTTAATCCTCGACGAGGCCACCAGTGCTTTGGACTCGGTCAGCGAGCTCGAAGTACAAAAGGGCCTTCAAGAGCTGATGAAGGGGCGCACTGTGTTCGTCATCGCACATCGCCTCTCGACCGTTCGTACAGCCTCTCGCATTCTTGTGCTCCGCCAAGGCGAGATTGTTGAAGCAGGCACTCACGACGAGCTTGTCTCGCGTGGTGGCGAGTATGCTCGCTTTCATTCGCTCCAAATGATCGAACAATAATGGCAGGCGAGCTTCTACAAGGGCAAAACGACTCAAAGTGAAACGCCGTCTGTCGGCCGCCTGGAACTGGCTTCCTGTCGAACTCATGGGCGGGTGTTCAGTCGATAAACAGCTGCATCGCAAATTCACATGTGGCTAATCATTTAAACTCTGTTCGCACCTCCGACAGTTGGTCCGCCATTTGTAGGTTATTGGGTTGGGGACAATTTTACGGGGGGCTTTTGGCATGCAGGGCAAATCAACCAAAGAGACATTGAATTATGTAACTCGCAAACTCCTGAATAACGGCTTTGCGATGACTGCAGTCGGTGTCATGGCTCTCGGCCTACCTGTTGCCTACACAAACTGCTCGGCGAAAATGAACTTCGAAGCCAGCGAGGAAAGTCGACTCGCGAGCCTCAACGGCTCTGGCACAATCGTGATCAACGATGGTGCCGACTACACCCAATCAGACGCCGTCACTTTGTCGATCTCGCACATCGCAGCCGAACAAATGTACATCACGGACGACCCTACTTGTGAAACTGGGGGAAGCTGGCAAGCCGTTGCCGGCAAGCTGCCTTGGCGCTTGGCAAATAAAAACTCTTCTGCCTCTGTTTACGTGAAATTCTCTAACGACGGCGACGGCGGTCTTGCCAGTGGCTGTCTTTCTGATTCAATCATTCACGATGATATTGCACCCAGCCTCAGCGTTGTAACCGCACCGGCTGCGTACACAAATGCCTCGACGGTCTCAGCCACTCTCAGCTCTTCGGACTCCGGATCAGGAATCGGCTCGGCTGTCTGCGGTGTCGGCGCTGGCAGTGCGGCTTCCGAATGTTCTCCAAGTCTTCTGTCGGTGCAAAACCCAGTTGAGGGAATGAATTCTTACGTTATCGAAGTGCGTGACCGGGCTGGCAATATTTCGGATCCACAAATGGTATCCTTTGTTGCAGACCGAAGCGTTCCAACCTTTTCGCTGAACCTGACACCTTCTCGTGTCTCTGGCCAAGAGCGCAGCGAGTTCCGATTCTCCGGGTCAGATGCTGTTTCAGGGATCGGCAAATATGAATGTCGCGTCGGTGATGCTGCAAGCTTTGCCAGCCAGCCATTCATCGAATGTCCAAATGGCGAAAGAACCGAAACACTTTCTTCCGGCGCAAAAAAGTTTGAGGCTCGAGTTATCGACCGCGCAGGTAACCAGTCTGCCGTCGTCAGCTACGATTGGACGATCGATTTATCTGCACCGACCGTCATGCTCACTCGGATGCCAGACCCTTACTCAAATGTTGTGAATCCATCCTTTGAATTTGTTGGAACAGATGACAGCGGCCCTCTGGTTCGCTACGAGTGCTCGCTCGACAATGGCGCTGCTGTTGCCTGCACATCACCACACCCCTTGTCGAACTTGAGCAATGGTTCACATCGCTTCTCAGTTGTCGGTGTCGACTCTGCCGGCAACCGCTCGGCCCCTGCCGCGTACACGTGGATCGTCGACGCAGTGGCGCCGTCTCTCAGTCTGACTTCAACTCCTAGTGCGATTTCCAACTCCAAAAACCCGGCGTTTGTGATTTCCGCAAACGACGCCAATGGCGTCGATCAGCTGGAGTGCCAGCTTGATTCAGGCGCTTACGAAGCTTGTTCACCCAACAAGTCGTACACCAATGTTCCAGATGGAGAACATCAGTTCCGAGCTCGGGCGCGTGACCGCGCCGGCAACGTCTCGAATCCAGTTTCTTATAGTTGGAAAATCGACACTTCGAAACCGACTGTCACTATCACATCTGGACCGGAAAGATGGATCCGTGTTCGCAACGCATCGATCACATTCGTCGGCAACGACGTGAACGTGGCCAACGGACTTCCTGCACTTCGCCTGGAGTGTAAACTCAACGACGGCAACTTTGCCGCTTGTCCGAGCCCTGCAAGCTACACGGGCCTCAACGAAGGTTCGTACCTCTTTGTGTTGCGCGCAGTTGATGCCGCTGGAAACATTTCAGACGAAGCTAGCCTCACTTGGGGCGTCGACATGGCTCCACCTTCAATCAATTTCGGTCGCCAGCCTTTGTCGCTCGTCGACGCTGGTGAACAAGTTGAGGTCGTATTCTCAGTGACGGACCCAGGTGCAAACGCGTCTGGTGTTGCAAGTGTCATGTGCGGGCTCGCTGGCAGCCTTGCGCCTTGTACAGCAGAGTCGATGAAACAGTATATGAGCACGACTCCTGGTACTTATCAGTTCCAAGTTTCCGCCGCAGACAATGCAGGAAACACAGCGAATGGTGAAGTCGTGTGGCAGGTTTCAAACAAAACCACCGAGGTCATCCAGACTGTTGATGTAACACGTATGACGAGAATTGACGTGCTCGTCGTCATCGACAACTCAGGATCGATGGCAACCGAGCACGCAAACATGGCTGCGCGCTTCGGAACCTTCCTCGATCAGTTAAGCGGTCAAGACTGGCAAGTCGGGATCGTGACGACCGACGCTCGCACAAGCAACAAGACTGCTCGGATCAATAATCGACTGGACGGAAAGCTTCTCGAATTCAAGGGCACAGACGGAGCTTATACGGGTCAATATATGATCACGTCTTCCATGGGCATCGCGACCGCAAAGACTTGGTTTGCAAACACCATTCAGATGGAAACTGATGGTTCGGGCTCGGAGCAAGGTGTGGCGATGACCCACCGAGCAATCGAGCGCGCGATCAATGGTATCAGTGACATCGACCGCCGAAACAGCGCTCTTATTCGTTCGGATGCGGCGCTCGCTGTCTTGGTCGTAACTGACTCCGATGAAACAAGCTCCACGACTGAGAATCGCAATCGCCCCGAATTTGTTTACAATTACATCCGCACGTCTTATCCAGATAAACCGTTTAGTTTCAACTCGATCATTGTTCCGCTTGCCGACACTGCTTGTAAGGGAATCAACGGTAACGAACAGTTTGGTTATGCCTACGACGCCTTTTCGCGACTCACCAGTGGGATCGTGGGGACGGTTTGTGTGGCAGATTACGGCACTCAATTGGCCGATATCGGAAAAGCGACTCAAGACCTCGTTCGTAGCGTGTCTCTGAACTGCGCACCGGTTGACACCAATATGGATGGCCGTCCCGATCTCGAGGTCACGACAGCCAACGGAACAGCGGCTCCGCCCTACACAGTCATGGGTATGCGCGTGAACTTTGAGACCGCCCTACCGGTGGGCCGCACGACATTGCGCTATCGCTGTGTAGCGCCGATGTAATCAGACCCGCCGACTATTCACTAGTCGCTCAAGACCTTGCCAACAAAGCCGGTAGAGGGTTTCTCTCCGGCTTTCTCATTTCGTTATATCTGTCGCCGCAGCAATAGACCTGGTTCGCCGTCTCATATCGAAACACAGGAGCTGGGCGTGAGTCCAGATTCGCTTCATTCTGACCCAGACTTCGCCCCGACCCTCAAGGCCGTACAAAGTTTTGACGATGAGTCTTTAGACAGTCGTGATCGATTCGTCGACACATTTAGCAAGGAAAAGGGAGCGATCATCATGATCAATTGGGATGAATTTGAGCATATACACGTCATCCGTAAGCTAAAGCAGATCCTCGCGTCGTGGTGGAACGTGGACACCATCTTCACGGATGAGCGCGGATATCTTAAAGGTTTCGATAAAGCGAAGATGACATACGCCAACCCTGGCGTTGCGATGCTCATGCAGAAGGATGCCGCAATCGACAACCTCGCAGAAGTTGTCAGCAAAACACTTGAAGACCTTCGCCTTTCCGAAAACCGCTATTCACTTCGTCGTTGGGACCTCGCTGGTTTTGACATCGGTATCTTTCCTATTTGGATCGATAACGACTTGGTTGGAGCAGTTGTAGGCCTTGGCTTCCTGAAAGATGCCACACCCAATCGCTCAAACGAAATTCGCGAACACCTTGCCGCATTTGGCGCCTCGAATGAAGCAATTGAACTCACACTTGCCAAGACGCGGACACTTGATGATGACGATCGTGCCAAGCTCGTTTCGCTTGTCGAACTCACGTCGCAAGAAATTGTCACGCTTCACCTTGAGATCACTCAGCGCGAAGACCGCATTCGTGAACTGAATAAAGAGCTTGGCAGCAGATACAAGTACGACTCGATGATCGGAAAATCCAAGCCGATGCAGGCCCTGTACTCGCTGCTCGATAAAATCCAAGGCGCGGACTCAACCGTTCTTATTCAGGGTGATAACGGTACCGGTAAGGAACTGATCGCAAAGGCGATTCACTACAATTCTCTTCGAAAAGACAAATCATTTGTCATCGCAAACTGCGGAGCGATTCCAGAAGGCCTTCTTGAGAGTGAACTCTTCGGTCACATCAAAGGTTCGTTCACAGGCGCCATCGCCACCAAAAAAGGTCTTTTCGAAGTCGCCGACAAAGGAACGTTCTTCCTCGACGAGATCGGCGAGATGCGTCCGCAAATGCAGGTTCGTCTGCTTCGCGTTCTTCAAGAAGGTACCTTCACTCCGGTCGGATCGACCGAACCAAAGAAAGTCGACGTCCGAGTCATCGCCGCTACCAACCGTAACCTTCGTGAGATGGTTGAAAAAGGTGAATTCCGTGAAGACTTGTACTATCGCTTAAACGTTATCAACATCCGCGTTCCGCCGCTTCGCGAACGCAAAGAGGATATTCCTCTGCTCTCGGAACACTTCCTCACCAAGGAGTCAGAGAAGGGTTCTCCGAAGAAAGTTCTCACGAAACGTGCCTTGGAAAAGCTTTACGACTATCCATGGCCAGGTAACGTGCGTGAACTTCAAAACGAAATCGAACGAATCGTCGTGCTGTCGGGTACAGAGACAAAACTGACAGCTGACATGCTTTCTCCCAAGATTCTTGAGATCGGTGAGAAAGCAAAAGTTCAAGGTGCACGCGTGCACGGCAAACTCAAAGATGCCCTTGAGGAGCTCGAGCGCGAGATGATCAAGGAAGGTTTGCGACGCACAGGCTGGAACAAGTCGAAACTCGCGAAAGAGCTCGGCATCAGCCGTGCCGGCCTGATCATGAAGGTCGAAAAGTACGGTCTCGACAAGCGCCGTATGGCTAAGATCTAGATCTGAAAATTGAACTTTTATCGACTTGGCCCGGGTTTGATTGCTCAACCTGGGCCTTGTCGCATTCGGCACAGATTGAGAAAGAACTTCTCATTCGCACTCTACTTGAGCGTAGGGACCAATTTTGGGACCCACCCTGTAATTGCATCAAGTCTATGAAACCCTTGGCTTAATTCTGTTTTAAAACGGCCGAAAATTTGGCCTAAGCTTTGCCCTTCTGCCCGGCCATGAACCGAACTCCTTGGAACCCAGACTGGTCAGCAGCTATTGCACGCATCACGACTCTCGTTGAAGCGATGTTCTCGTGTCGCGCGAAATTCTCGAGTATCGAAGCCTTTCTCGAACCGGCCTCACGAGCCGATTTCTCCGAGCAGGATCTCGTATTTCTTGAGTCCACTCGCTTCGAACCACCCGCCTTAATACGTTCACACCGAACAGGAAAGTTTGCGTTTCCTCTTCGTGTGCGTCGCTCTGGCGCCGTTGCATCCGATGTCTCATTGGTTGGTATCGCCACAATTGAGGGTCTTGCGGCAAGTGATGATGAACGCCTCAAACAAATTGCTGAGTTTTTGCACCTTGCTGTTGAAACGCGCCTCGATGCATTCGAGCGACTGCTAGATATCGAACAACGAGAGCAGCAGCTCGAAGTCGAACAAGAGATGCGCGAAAACTCGAAAGTCGTTTCTCTTTTTCCGCGCTCAACACCGAACCGCGCCGAGCAAGAAGATCTTCCTGCGTTTCAGCTGCCGCTGGCCAACCAAGGCCTTGAACTGACAAAGCCGCTCCTTTTGCTGAACGAGAAAATGGTTCGTCGCAACCAATCTGGGATGGAAAAGATCGCCATCGAGATTTTCAACCGGACATCTCATTGGTTCTTCGTAAACATTCGAGATCTCGCCGAAGATTCGTTTCGAAATGCAGCCGCTTTCCGAGAACTCGGAAAGATGTGCGTCTTCATTCCGAATCTTGCCGAGATCACCATCGAACGGCAGCTTCGTCTCGCCGAGGTATTTAATGCCGTAAAAGGTGAAGCTGACGCGCCGTCATTTATCGCCTTCATCGACGAAGACCCGAAAGATCTGGTCACGCGGGGACTGGTGCTTCCGCACCTGCTTGATCTGATGGCCATGATCCATGTGCCGGCCGCGCTCGCTTTAAGTGCGGGCAGCCAGAGTCCGATCATCGGGCATCGTGCACTTGGATCGATGATGCGTGAAATTTCGGCCACTTTGCTTGGTGTTGGAAATGGCGTTGGAAGCCTCAATGACCTGCCGACCGCCGCGACTGTCATTCCCCTGATGGGAAAATGGAACCGCGACGATAGTCCTAACCCAACGTTCCACTGATGATTTCGTCCATGCCTTCCATGGACGATTAATGGCACCATGGGTTTGTGATAAACACAGCAAAATCCACCGCTTCTGTCGACATAGCTGCCGAATTGAATTCGGAAACCCACGCCGAGATCCAAGCCTTCTTGGGCTCACTCATGGGTGCCGGAAAGTTTGAAATCCACTCTCTAGCGGGCGACGCCTCGGCCAGACGATATTTCCGCGTCGTGGCGCATGACGAGTCATGGGTCCTGATGCTTTGGGAGCCCTTCCAAGACGACGGCCGATATCCTTTCTTGAGCGTACGATCACATTTCGAAAAGCATGGGATTTCTGTCCCGAAAGTCATTGGCATGCGTCCCGAGAAAGGACTCGTGCTTCTTGAAGATCTTGGCGATCTCACGCTTGAGCGAAAATTCTGGGAAAATCAAAATCAGTCGCAAGCGATGCCCTATTATCGGCAAACCATCGATGAGCTCCTAAAGGTTCACTACGATGCAAGCTTCGATCGCAGCTCTCCCTGCGTGGCCTTCACGGTCGAATTCGACACTGCCAAGTTGCTCTGGGAAATGAATTACGGACGCGAACATCTGCTCGAGGGACTCTGCCAAATCTCGCTAAGTGAGACCGCTCGCAAAGGCCTCCAGGATGTGTTTGTTTCAGTCTGCGAAACGCTGCACCGCGAACCGAAGTTCATCGCTCACCGCGATTTTCATTCACGCAATGTCATGATCAAACACGGCAAAGCCCGCATCATCGACTTCCAAGACGCACGTATGGGCGCCATTCAATATGATCTCGTCAGTCTGCTTCGCGACTCTTACGTTGCGATGGAGCCCGAACATATTCGCGAGCTTCTGGACTACTACCTGGCTGGACGCGAAGAAAAATCGAAACAGTTTAAAGGAATGCTCCCGCCGCTTTCGCTTGAACACTTTCATCATATCTTTGAAATTCAGACGATCCAGCGCTGCTTCAAAGCCTGTGGCAGCTTCGCGAGCTTTTACATGCTGAGAAAAGACACTCGCTACTTGAAATACCTCGCTCCGACTTTGAAGACGGTCAAAAAGAGTCTCGAACCATTTAAAGAGTACTCCGAATTCTATCGCATCCTAGAAGACGGTGGCGTCTTCGAACGCTCGTTTGAACTGACGTGAGGGCACCATGAAGGGGTTTTTGCTGGCGGCCGGCCTCGGCACCCGGCTTCGTCCGATCACAGACAAACTTGCAAAACCGGCGGTTAGTTTTCTCAATATCCCGATGCTTTACTGGTCGTACGAATTTGTGCGACCACTTTTGAACGACGATCTGATCGTGAACTTGCACCACCTCCCGGAGACGGTGCGATCCCTCACCTCAAAAATTCGCGATCACCAAGTGGTGTTCTCGCACGAAGTCGCCGCCCCTCTTGGCAGTGGTGGCGCTCTCACTTTTGCTCGGTCACACTTAAAAGAAAACGAAGATCTCGTCGTTGCCAATGCTGACGAGGTCATCTTGCCGCAAACACCAGGCGCAATCGATCGCCTGGCGAAACACCACCGCGCGTCCGGCGCAATCGCCACTCTCTTGACCATGCGACACGCAGACGCCGGAGGAAAGTTTGGCGGCGTCTGGCACCAAGTCGACTCACAAGGTGCACGAGTGCTTGGATTCGGAAGAAATGCCAGCCAGTATCCCGATGCAATCGGCGCCCTTCATTATGTCGGCGTCCTCATTGTTAACACGCGCATTCTTCGGTTTTTGCCATCCCAAGGCGAGAGCAACCTTTTATATGACGGGCTGATCGCCGCGATTCAATCCGGAGAGCGTGTCAACGCCCACGTCGAAGATCTGATGTGGTTCGAAACTGGAAATCAAAAAGACTTCCTGCAGGCGACATCCGAGGCCTTGCCCTTTCTTTCCATTCGCCGACGTGAGACGTCCATCGCACAAGAGCTTCAGCGCACGATTTCGATGTATGCGGACGAACCACTACACTTCACCGAACGGCACGGCGGCGGACAGCTGCTCACTGGTAGCGCCGATAAAAGCTCGCTACCTGAAGAGGCCATGCTGGATGTTTTAGAAAAAGAAAAGGCATTTGCCGTGATAGGAAAAGGGGCCCTCATCGAGGCCCCTTTGATCAATTCCGTTGCGCTTCCGGGCGCACGGATTCAACAGTCCGTGCGTGACCAGTTAGTCCTTTAAGAACGCGTTTTGTTCGTCACGAGCTTTGTAGCGTCGCGTGACCATCTCAAAGATGTCATCGCCAGCGACACCGATGTTGTCCGAACCAAGTTTTTTAGTGAGTCCCGAAACTTTTGCTTTCTTACGGTTGCGGGCTGCACGCTCGCGAGCAAATGGGTCAAAGCCCGCGAACGGATCGCCACCGCCCTCTGCCGCGACCGCACGACCACCGCCACCACCACCGCCTGCACCCGGAAGCTGAGCCATCTGTTTATATTTTTGGTCCGCCTTTTTTGCGATCGCTCGACCATCAGCCATCGCCTGGTTGGCCTCCGCTTGAGTGAGCCCCATCGCCAATAGGTCATTCGCGTTGCCGGCTCCTTTTGAGAGGTCAAACGTGCGACCGTCCGGCGTCGTCATCGTTTTTCCATCAGGAGAGATTTTTACTCCGCTTCTATCTAAAGCATTTTTCGCTTGAGCAATATCGCGAGCGACGGCTTGCGGGATGGTTGAACCAAGACCGATTCCTGTTCCACCAGCTCCGGCCGCTCCCGGTCCGCCAGTGTCACCACCTCCACCGACGCCCGTATCGATGGGATTTCCCCATTGATCGGTGCCACCAGATCCGCCTGGCATTCCTCCGCCATAGAGAGATGGGTCGAATCCGGCAAGCTGCATACCGGCAGTATTTGCGCCTCTCGCTGATTGCAAACTCTGAACGGCGCCAACCGCTGAAATGGCCGACATTGCGCAGGCCCAATAGTTTTTAGAGCCACATTTGGCTCCGTACATCGCCGCCGCCGCGCCGTTTACCCCAGCCGTCAGATATTGCATCGACGAGGAGCTGCGTCCCGCTTCGGCAGCATTACCTCCCTGACCGGGAACGATATACTGAGGCGTTGTCGACGACTGCGCAGGAGTCGGAGTGGGTGCCGTGAACGCCTGCGCTTGAATCGCCAATCCGAGCACCGACAACACCGAGAGAGCTCGTAAACTTGTTTTGGTCATCGCACTTCCCCTTATCGATCCACGATCACATTTTTCTTTTGAATCTGCTCTTGGTACTGGCGAGTCGCCTTTTCCCAGATCGAAGGCCCCATCGGACCGGTGATCCCGTCGACTGACTTCACGCTCATTCCCGCAAGTCCACGAGCTTTGTATTTCGAGCCTGGCAAGAAACGCTTGAGATTAAACTTGTCCATCAAGCCGCCGCCACCGCCAGCACCACGATTGTTGCGCGCGAGACCGCCGCCGCCACCGCCGCCGCCGCCGAGACCACTTCCTGTGCCACCCGAAGTTCCTGTGATCGCACTTCGCGGATCGCCAGGCGCTCCCATGCCACCATCGTCTCCTCCAAAACCGCCAAGACCTCCGCCACCGGGAGCACTGCCGCCGCCCGGGCTAAAGCCATCACCATTGGAAGCATTTTGTTTTGACTGAAGTGCGGCGGGATCATCTTCGATTCCGTCACCGTCGGTGTCCGTCCCAAGAAACGGCGTCGCAACGCCTGAACCGATTCCGTTGGATGGCCCTGTTGGAGAAGCTCCACCACCAGCGAGGTTTCCACCGTTGAAGCCCGCACACATCGGAGATGATTTATTCACTTCACGTGTACAGAAACACGCAAACGACTGGTTATTGGGGTCCGTACAATCGGTTGGATTTGGCATGGCGATCGGAGAGAAAGTCGGAACCGGCATGTTCGCAAACGCTTCGGCCTCTCTTGCGCACTGCTGATTCTGAACGATGTTGGCACCGTGCTGCATAGCTCCCATGCCCATCGCATACACCTGTGTGGAATACGAACTGCACGTTCGCGCGGCGATCCGAGTTTTTCTCGCTGCAGCCCGATACTGTTCGGCCGCGGCAGCTGTGTTCGGATTACTTTCATATTGCTTCGCATAGTACTCGTACTGCTCGGTCTCCGTATCACACGCCGACTTACACTTGCTGATCATGACTCCACAGGCCGTCGCTTTCACACCGTTTAGAGTCGCCATCAATTTCGACATATCGGCTTGCAAGCGACATTGTTGAGCCATGTTTCTACCAGCGGCCGTAATCTGAGTTCCCAAAGTCACCATCTGGTTGGCCATGACCGTGAACATCGCCGCTTCGCCTGGATCCATTCCCGATGTCCCCGGTGTCAGACACGCCGAAGAGGCTGTTTCCTTCAACGACAGACACTGCTGTGTCTCGCCGCCCGCACTCGCACTGCTCGGCGGAGCATTAGGAGTTTCTCCGCCAGCAGTAGGATCAGCCGGGGCAGCCGCACTGCCGGGCTGGCCCCATGAGTTTCGAAATTCATCAGAAACACGTAGGCCCTGCTCGTCTCCGGAGCTAAGTGAATATTTGCCTCCCTCTTCGCTCATAGCAAAATCAGAAAAGTAAAAGACTGCACCAAACATTAGGAGCACGTGAGCAAATCGGAAGGAATCCAAGAGATTGGTCTTGTTCATGTTTTACCCCTCCTCTTGATCATCGGACAAAAAGCGTCACTTCTAAAGAGGGGCGTGCCATTTTTCTCAAAAAATCCCGCTATTTAGGAGATCTTTACTGTCGAACTTCTCGGCTCACGTTCGCCCCTTGGACAGCTGTCGAAAAGCTGACATGCGAATTTCTAAAAACTGTCTCAGCTTGAAGCGTTAAAAAACGGAATCGTCCGGTGGAGGATTCAGGATCGGCCCTGGATTGGGGTCGCTTCCGCCAAGAGTCCATACCCCACGCAGGTGAGCACGCGAGATCAGACGAACAGAATATCCAACACGCCCACCACCGGCACACTTACCAGGGATCATCACAGATGGCGCTGCTTCACTTCCCGGATTACAGATTCCAAATCGTTCGTTCGGAAATGCGAAATTTGTCACGCGGTGCGGAGCCCACCCGGTCAAGAGATGCTCCCAGCGCTGAATGAACCAAAACAGCGACGCTCGCAAACTAGGATCCAACCCTGGCCCATTGGTCCCTCCACCGTTTGCCGCCTCCACCTGCGATTCCACGTTCACGGATTCCAAATCCGGTACGCCTGTGCGATGTCCAAGGTCACCGACTGCGACATGAGCGCCACGATTATAACGATCGGGTTGGTTGCGTGCGATTTGCAGGTAGGTGAGATTCGCATTCGGCTCGATCGAGTAGTAGGCAATATCGAAGAGATTTGGTGCGATCGCGGCTTTTTCAACCTGTCGGAAGCGCATGACCGCTGCGGGCACTGTTCCTGACGAACCGGCTACGTTGTCAAAGGCAAGTGAGTCTCCAAATTGCTGGAAGAACGTAAACCCCATGAACCAAATCAATCGCGGTCGCGGCTCGAGAATATCCATTCGTGCCGGCGCTCGCCTATTGTAGCTCTGGAAAAAATGGCGCGCACTGCCCAATGACCGAACGGAGCGCATTCCAAAACGGTCGCCTGGAAAGCGCGAGAAGTTTGGAATAGTTAGCGCCGAATACACATAACCCCCGACCCCCGGAGTACGACGTGGAGACGTCAGGGGATCCGTGCGCAAGTCATTCTGATCGTTGATATCGCCATTAAAAATCGTCGCGGCAGGCCCCGCCGATGGAAGCGCCACCGGACCAGATGTATCTTGCCCCCTTGGCCAAGATTTGGCGTACCAAGGACCAACTCGGCCACCAAAAGGCTGCGCGAATGCGCGCGCCACCAACGTTGAGGCGCGACCAAACGGAGCAAACGGTTTTCGCGACGATGATTGCGCCTTCACACCAACATAGGCCATGCACCACGGGTTCTTTTCAAACCCTAGCGAAGAATGCATGTCGTCAGTGGGGGAAGGTTCACCAGCGACCATGGCACGAAGGACTCCGGTAGGGTCCCATGAAATAAGATCCCCATCCGGAGGGATATCGCCATACTGCGACTGCATACGCCAATCGAATCGACAGCTGCCCTGTGCGCCCGTCAATAAAGCGAAATAGAGTCCAGGCGCCGTGAGAACTTCTTTGATCGTTCTCTCGCCGGGATACGCACCTTGCGAACATTCCCCTTGAGAAAGTCCGTTATAAAGCTGCACGAAATCGGGATTGAATCCCTGCCGATTGCTCTCGGTGAGATTCTTTTCGATGGTCGCAATCACACCGTTTCTGATCGGCACACCGTCTTTGTCCAGAGGCACTTCGGCAACCAGGTTCTGGGTCAGACGTTTGATCGCGCGTTTTCGATAAGCGATTGCAAATTTATAGTCTGATAGAATTGACGCCACAAACGCCCAGCTTAGCGGAGAGGCGTTGACGCAGCTTAAAGTGTAATTCGTTCGGCTGGCCCTGGCGAACGCAGCGGCCGCTGCATTCATTCCAACTGTTGCCGGAGTGCTCACGGCCATGCCGATTGGAATGGAACTGGTGCCAGTACCGTAACCTCGCCAGCAATAGTTCTCGTCCGGAACACGCCCTGGCGACAGCATCGCAAATTCCCACCAGTGCGGGTTGGCCAAACAGGCAATTGGCATTTCTTCCCGCATCACTCCGTCAGGAGGACGATACACCCTAGGCAAATCTTGAAGCGGACTTCCAATCGGTCTCATCTGAGGCGGCTGATCAAACCCCTGCCCATCGCGCCCCAGCGTACCCAAAACCCAGTAGCGCCAGGCCAAAAGTTTATACTCTTGCCGGATCTGATAATTGAGATGCGCGATCTCGTTTAAAATCTCGGCTTGTTTTTGAGCAGCGTAGTAGGCGCCGAGATCGACCGAGTTCTGCAAATTGATTTTATCGTGCACCAAGAGGCCGATGTTGATGACCATCGCAAAAAAAACGAAGAGCACCTGAAAGACCAACGCAAGGAAGACGGACATCTGTCCGGACT
>CAKQVW010000006.1 GCA_934277865.1 uncultured Pseudobdellovibrionaceae bacterium
GGCGTGTACCGAGGCTCCTCGATTTCTCGAGGGGTCTTTCAGGGCGTGTTGAATTCCGGCGGACTGGCACAAGACTTTGTCCCGGCCCCGACCATCAAGCTTGGTGATGCCGAGTTCAAATATGATCTCCGCTTTTTTGCATTTCGAGATCGCATTCACGTCGCCTGCGCCCGCTTGTACCAAGGGCAAATGACAAACGCGACCACGCCCGGCGGCGGCGTCGCCGCGATTCGCTGGCGTTAGAGGCCGAGACATGCTCTCGACGTAAGACCGGCCTCTCAAGTTGAGACGCCGCGAGCCGATATACTTGTCAGTATGTCGAAAAGATTGGCAACACGACCCAACAACTTAGAGAACTCGACCAACGGAAACGCAGCTCGCAAGCTGCAGGATAAACGCTGGGACTATTCGTCCTTCGATCAAATCGATGGGCAACACCCCTGGCAAAACAAAGTCCCTGAAGGTTGCATCCTCTATCCCACGCGCATGCTCGGACGTGGGCAAGTGCTGTGGTTCAATTTTCAGCTCGCAAAAGAGATGGGACTGATCACTCAAGATCACCCTCATAAGCTGACTCCCGAACTCGACAAAAAAATCATCGAAGCTTTCAGTCTGCAAATTCTCAATGAATGGGATCAGGAAAACGGCGTGACCGTTCCGCCAAGCCTGATGAAAGAGAAGCCCTACATGGCGACTCGCTATCTTCAGCTTCAACACGCCGACAAACAAGGCCGCACGTCGGGTGACGGTCGCGGTATTTGGAACGGAACGATTCGCCACCGCGGTGTCACGTGGGACGTGTCGAGTCGCGGCACGGGGGTGACCCAGCTTTCGCCCGGTGCCGTTGAAGCACAGCGCCCACTGAAAACAGGAACCGAGGAGTTTGGCTACGGCTGCGGCCAAGCCGACGTAACCGAACTTATTGGAAGCGCCATTTTTTCCGAGATCTTTCATCGCAGCGGCATCTCGACAGAACGGGTTCTCGCTATCATTGATCTCGGACGCGGCATTGGAATCGGCGTGCGAGCAGCACCTAACTTGTTCCGACCGGCCCACTTGTTTCTGTGGCTCAAGCAGGGCGAACGCGACACCCTGAAACGAAGCTTTGACCTCGTCATTCAGCGACAGTGCGAAAATAACCGGTGGTCATGGAATCCGAAAAGTCCGGATCGCCACCGTCGCGCGCTCACCGAAATCGCAAAATCGTTTGCCCAGTTCGCAGCAAGACTTGAGCGTCGATACATTTTCGCTTGGTTGGACTGGGACGGCGACAATGTGCTGACAGATGCCGGGATCATTGACTACGGCAGCATTCGACAGTTTGGCTTACGCCACGATCAATATCGCTACGACGACGTCGAACGTTTCTCGACTTGCCTCAACGAGCAACGAGGCAAAGCGCGGTTCACCGTTCAGGTCTTCGCGCAACTTGTTGAATTTCTCGAAACCGGAAAAAAGCTCAATCTTTCGCAATTCGCCAACAGCGAAGCCTTGCGAATATATGACCGCGAATTTGACATCGAACTTCGCCGCGAATTTCTCATGCAGGTAGGTCTGGATGCCGATTCAGCAACTCATGCTCTGACGAACCGAAAGCGCGAAGTCGAAAACTTGTATCAAGGTTTCCTTAAACTCGAGACGATCAAAACGCGTGCGGGAACCAAAAAACTTCCTGACGGCGTCAATCGACCAGCCGTGTTTAATATGCGTCGGTTGTTACGCGAACTTCCCGATTTGACCATGGACGACTCGCGCTCTTGGAAGACACCAACAGCAGCCCAGGCGCTTGATCTGATGGAATCAAGCTTCGCCAAACGCGCGGATTTGCGCCTACGAGGAAGCCTTCGTACAAAAATCGAAACATTCCTTAAAACGTACGTTGCATTTCTCAGCGCCACCTATGGCGAACGCCCACATACCGCCACTCAGCGCGCCTGGAAACAGCGTGCGCGTTCTCAAAACTTCGAAGGCCGGATCACGGGAAATGGTTCCGAATACATCGTCGAAGAAATCCTCCGTGCCCGGAAACGCGGGATGCCTCTGGACGACCTTCGCCAGGCTCTCGAGCTCTATATCGCCTCACAGTGTCCCCAAAACCCTGTTGGGGCAAAACCTATGGCCGTCTCAAACGCCGCAGGCGAATTGTTTAATAGCTTGGTGAACCTGTCGCTGGAGCATGAGGAAGATATCTAAGCAGGCCTCTCGAGGTGGGAACCCTGAAACAACTGCCCACTTCAGAAGCCCGCGAAACACTGAAGGCTCTGCAAAAATATCCGGCTCCAGAAGTCGACAGGCGAATCCACTAGAACCCCCTTACACACGGGTCGAACACCCAAAGGGGACATTCCATGAAACAGAATTTGGTCGGACTTTTCTTCGCTAGCGTTCTTTTTGTTACACCAGCTGCATTTGCTTCTTCGCAATATGGCTACGAGTGCTCGGCTGACGGCAAAGCTGTTGTTCTCGTTTACTCGGATTTCGGTGGCTACCACATGGACAAACTCACTGTGGACGGCCAAGACTACACGTACGCAAGCACCGTCAGTGTCCGTCGCGGAAGCGGCACGGTCTTCACCGTCGCCAACTATCGCGCTGGAAAAAGCATGTACTTTGCCATCAACACTCCTGACGGCACGTACTACCAACTCGAAGGTGGCAAACAGTACCCTATGACGTGCAATGCGCTTCCGCAGCCGGTGGCGCCCGCTGCCGGCGACCGCTTGTAAGTGTCCTCTTGGTTCCCAGGTGGCCAATTGCCCCCTGGGAACCGCCCGTTTTGAGCCTGATTGCCCCAGATCTGACCACCCGCGACCGGCTGGACGTAGCTCCCTCTCCACGATAGATATTTTAGCCATGATTATCGTAACGGGCGCTACAGGCTTTATCGGCTCTGCCATGATCTGGCAGCTCAATCAACGCGGTGAAAACTCCATAGTCGCAGTCGATACGGTTCCCCCTTCTGTCAAACCGGGGCCGCTGGCACAACGGCGATACTCACAATTTCTCTTCAAAGATCAACTTTGGGCTTTTCTCAAAGCGACAACTGAAAACAGAACTCCCGTTCAGGCGGTCGTGCACATGGGCGCCTGTTCGTCGACGACCGAACTCAACACGGCTTTCCTCTACGAGAACAATTTCCTTTACACCCAAAGGCTGTGGCAATGGTGTGCAGCTAACCAGGTTCCGTTCCTCTATGCCTCCAGCGGGGCCGTTTACGGGGACGGAGCAAATGGGTTTGATGACGCCAGCCCATCAAAGATTTTTCGCCCGCTGAATCCCTACGGCGAATCCAAAGCAATGTTCGATCGCTGGGTGGAAAACGAAAAGCCACCAGCTCCGCCCGCTTGGTACGGCCTGCGCTTCTTCAATGTCTACGGCCCCAATGAATACCTGAAGGGCGAAATGGCGAGCGTTGTATTTAAAGCCTTTCATCAAATTCGCGAAACTGGCCGACTGAAACTGTTTAAGTCTCACCGACCTGATTTCAAAGATGGTGAGCAGCTTCGCGACTTCGTTTACGTCAAAGACATCGTGCGCTGGATGGACGAACTGGTGCTGAAGGCGATCGATGGCAAACCTGCCCCAAGCGGGATCTACAACATGGGCTTTGGTAAAGCGCGGTCATGGAATGACCTCGCGAAATCGACGTTTGCAGGACTCGGCCAATCGATGAATATCGAATACATCGAGATCCCCGTCGAGATGCGCCCTCGATACCAGTATTTCACCGAAGCCCGCCTCGAACGCCTGATGAGTCTTCAGCTAAGCCCACCGCAGTGGTCACTTGAAGCCGGGGTCACAGATTACGTCACCAACCACTTACTTCCGGGGCATTCGATCAAGGGAGCCAATCCATGGCTGTAACGACATCCGAGTTCAAAACCGGTACGGCCGAACATTTTGCCAAGGGACTGCCGGCCCACCTCCGGCGTTATGTCGTCGACCAGGATTACTCTCGCTACACTCCAATCGACCAAGCGGTATGGCGCCACATCATGCGCCAGCTGAAGTCGCATCTCGCCGTTCACGCACATCCTTGCTATGTCGACGGGCTTCAGAAAACAGGAATTGAAATCGATCGCATCCCGTCAATTTCTCATATGAGCGAACGTCTTGAGACGTTCGGATGGCGAGCCGTCCCGGTAAGTGGCTTCATCCCACCGGCCGCGTTTATGGAGCTGCAAAGTCTTGGCGTTTTACCGATTGCCAGCGATATGCGTACCGTCGAACACCTTCTCTACACTCCGGCCCCGGACATCGTCCATGAAGCAGCCGGGCACGCTCCGATTTTGGTGGATCCTGCTTTCGCGGCCTACCTCAAGTCCTATGCAACCGTGGCTCGTAAGGCGATCATTTCGCGCGAGGATATGGACCAATACGAAGCGATTCGCGTCCTTTCTGATCTGAAAGAGGATCCAGGCTCGACACCCAATCAGATTCGCCAGGCCGAAGAAAAGCTCGAGAAGGTGAACCGCTCGATCAAAGAACTCTCCGAGGCTGCACTGCTGGGTCGAATGAACTGGTGGACAGCCGAATACGGTCTCATCGGAGACCTCAACGCTCCAAAAATTTTCGGAGCCGGTTTGCTCTCGTCTGTCGGTGAGTCTCGGTCATGCCTGGACCCGAAAGTAAAAAAGCTGCCACTGACAATTGACTGCATCAACTTCAGTTACGACATCACCGAAAAACAGCCCCAGCTATTTGTGGTAGAGGCGTTCGAACAGCTGGAATCCGTTCTGCAGGAATTGGCTGCGCAGATGGCCTTCCGCACTGGCGGCCCATCGGCAGCGCAAAAGGCTCTCAAATCTCGGACCGTCAACACACTCGAGTTAGAAAACGGACTCCAAATTTCTGGCCAGCTGCGAGAAGTAAAGACGTTCGGCGATGCCATCTCCTATCTCGCGTTCACGGGACCGACTCTTCTTGCCAATAATTCCAAGGTGATGGCCGGCCAAGGCGTGGAGTATCACAACCAAGGTTTTGGCACTCCGATTGGCCGCGTGAAGCTAGCCGGTCAATGGCAGGATCTTTCGAGTCTCTCAGTGGCGGACTGCCAACGCCTGGGCTGGCAAGAGTCTTCGCGAATTCATCTTCAGTACGAATCGGGCTGCCTGGTCGTTGGAAATCTTAAGAATATGATGTTCGTAAAGGAACGTCTCGCAGTACTCACTCTCACGGGCGCGACCGCCACGTTGGGCGATGAGTTGCTGTTTGATTCCTCATGGGGAGATTTTGACATCGCATGTGGCTCGCGCGTGGTGAGCGTTTACGGAGGCCCGGCGGATCGCGATGCCTTTGGCGAAACCGACGACTTCACCCGAAAGCTGATCCCCCGCCGCATCTATTCGGACGAAACCCTGTTGCGCCACCGCCTCTACGAAAAAGTCCGCGGAGCACGCGAATCGCAAATCACCGACGCCGTCGCCCTTTCCAGACTATTTAGCGAAGTGATGGCAGCCACGCCGAGCGAATGGCTGCTCCAGACAGAGCTGCTTGAACTCGCGGAAAACGCCGGCCTTCAAGCCACGCTTGGAGCAAAGATCGAAGCAGCACTTGAGGACATCTGCCGCCACGATCGCGATGCCGCCGCACACATCAAAGACGCCCGACACACCTTGCACCTGGAAAGCTGATGGAAGCCATCTCCGACGTTCTCAAACGCACGGCCGTCGTGCTGCATCGCCCGATTTACCCACGCAACATCGGGATGTGCGCGCGTGCGATGGGAAACCTCGGCTGCCAAGAATTGCATGTCATCGCACCACGCTGCGATTGGACCAGCAGCATGGTTCATCATGAACTTCGCCAAGGTGCGACTCATGGCGCCCATGTCCTCGAAGCTGCGACGGTTCATAAGTCTCTTGAAGATTTCCTCGCCTCCAGCGGCCAAGGGGTTCGGATCGGATTCACCGCCCGCGAGGGTTATGGGCGCAGAATTCACGATTTTACGGAATTGATCGAAACACTGTGCGAGCAGGTCGATCACCCGATTCATGCCAGCGCCAGCGGTCTCGCTACACAAATTCAACTTCATTTCGGGACCGAAGACGACGGCATGTCGCTTGAGGAACTGGAACCCATGAACTTCCTCTGTAAACTTCCGTCTACGGCGCGGGTGTCCAGCTTCAATCTCTCGCATGCGGTCCTTCTTGGTATACACGTTCTTGCCACCACCTATGACCGCCTCAGGCCCTCGTCAGAGGCTCTGGAGAAAGAGATCATCGCGCTTCCTCCTGGCCGACTTGAATACCCGAAACGGGCCATTCGGGAATGGTTGGAAGCCTTGGGTTTCGATCTTGAATCGCGAAAAATCAGTATCGAAACGTCGCTAAATCGTGTTTTGCTATCCCACTGTCCAACACCTGACGATGTTCGTTTGTTGGAAAAGGTACTTTTTCAAACCGTAGAAAAGCTAAAGCAGAAGAAGTTATGACAGACGCTGAATTCATGAAACGAGCTATCGAGCTCTCAAGAACAAACATGCTCTCAGACGCTGGTGGTCCGTTTGGGGCCGTCGTCGTGAAAGACGGAAAAATCGTCGGCGAGGGATGGAACAAGGTCACCAGCACCAACGACCCGACCGCACATGCCGAGGTCGAAGCCATCCGTGACGCCTGCAAAAATCTCGGCACGTTTGAGCTTCGCGGATGCGTTCTCTACACCAGCTGCGAGCCCTGCCCGATGTGCCTAGCGGCAACCTATTGGTCACGTATCGAGAGAATTTATTTTGGCAACACCCGAGATGACGCTGCGGCGGTCGGATTCGACGATGAGTTTCTCTATCGAGAAATCGTGAAACCGATGGGCGATCGCACGGTTCCCATTAAACCACTCTTGCGCGATCAAGCCCTTTTGGTTTTCCGCGAATGGACAGCCAAGCAGGACAAAATCCCCTACTAGCGATGAGCACTCGACCCCATGGCAAATTTGGGGTCGCGGTAGTCCGTCCAGAGCTCGAGGGCCCGTCTTTCAAGCGCCGTCAGATTCGACGACTTGAGATTCGGCGTTAAATTCGACCGGCTGAGCACAAACCGCGTCGTCAATGTTCGCTCTGGCTTGAGTCCAATCGCATACATGTCGCGTGTCGTTCGAGAAGCCGGTTCAAGAATTTCTTCGATCAAATAGGTCAATCCAGCTGCCCCAAGACGACGCTCCGAAATATCGACGTCCAAACCGCCAATCAGGCTCACTGCCTGTCGCAGCGTCGACTGCTCGACCATGTTGGTCGACAGGCCAAGAAGCCCATACGCAAACATATTGTACCGGGCCATCAGAAGCTGACGGACGCGGTCAGGACGCGCCAAAACCTCTTTGATGTAGTGTGGACCCGATGGCAATTGGATGCGCCCATTGTCAATCTCTGGCTTCAGGAGAAGCGCATTCATGATAAGGTCGTACATCGAAAGCGGCCGACCGTAGCTAGGGTCAGCCAGCTGCTTGCGATTGACTTTATGAAGTGCAAACGCCAACGCGTTGAAAGCCGATGCCCGGTTTTCCTCCGAAGAGGGATCGTCAACATCCGGTTTTGCATGGGGAATGAACTTCCCGCCAGGTAGTGCCAGTTCATCGAGCTTCAAAAAAAACTCGAGCACCGCTTGTTGGTACAAGAGTTCCCGTCTCACAGGGTCAAGATCGATTCCGACATTGCCCAACACCTGAAACTCAAATGACATCATGTAGAGACCGGCTTCCGCGACACGTCCCTGAAGCGAACGCTGCGTCTGAATTTTATCGAACGCCGCACGACGAAGTCCCGATCCATCACCTTGGCGCATGGAATCGAAAAGCTCCGCCATGTTTTTCTCAACGTTGTGCAGACGTTCGGTGAGATCCGCTTTGGCGACCTCGAGTAGGTCCTGCATCTTTGAATCAAGTTCTTCGGTGGTCGTCGACATCTCACCGAGCTTGTCTTTCATGTCGCCAGTCTTCTCGAGAAGCGTCTTCGTGGTGTCGTTCATCTGGCTGGTGTTGTCTTTCATCTCATCGATCTTTTTAATTTCACTGCAACCAGTGAGACCGCCAGCCGCGAATCCAAGAAACCCGATCGTGGCCACCAATGCGATAAGACTCTTCATGAAACCCCCTTCTCGAAACTGGAATGTCTCAAGGCGGACGGGGGAAGATCAAGGCAGCTGATTCCGTAAGCAGAGTTGTGACGATTTTTCAAAGGAGTTACGGCGCGAGAACGCACCTATTTGAGATCAAGTCGCCCTGTGATGTGAAGATCGGGGCCGATCATTTTTACTCGCTCACGTTTCAGCTTCCACATCGTTTCGAGCTTCGTCACGCCACAGAGGTCAGACCAGCCAATCGAGTGTTTTCCCCCGAGAACTGAAGTCGCCATGAAGACATGAAGTCGATTTACCAGCTGGTTTTCGAAGAAGGGACCAACTGTACCCGCACCACCCTCGACATACAAACCCTGAACACCAAATTCACGAAGGCGCTGAAGAGTTTGTTTGAGATCCACCACGCCTTCTTTGCTGCCATCGACCTCGAACACGCGAAAGCCGTGGTCTTTTGCGCGCGCCACGGCCTGTGGATTGGCGATGCCTTTTTGCACACAGATGAATACACGATTCGTCGGACGCACCTTCGCAACTTCAAACTCGAGCAGTCGATCAGCGAGCCTGGCTTTGGGATCTACGATGACCACAGAATTGGTGTGATCCGTGACATCGTCCAGACGGACATTCAGTGACGGATTGTCCGTCTCAACGGTGCGACGGCCGACTATGATGGCGTCATGTTCGAGACGCAGCCGATGACCTTTTTCCCGAGCCGGCTCCGACGTGATCCATTTGCTGGTGCCATCATGAAGTGCCACACGCCCATCAAGTGTCGAGGCCACTTTCACTGTAACAAACGGCAACGCATCCGCCGATGAGGTTCGCATGTTCCACAAAAAGATCTCGGTGAGATCTTCCACTTCATCGATCAGATCTTTTTTCACCGAAAGCTCGACCGCTTTTCCCGGTGCAGCCGGCCATTCCGACATTTCAGCAAGCGAGGCAACAACCACGCCGGCGTCTTTTAGAATTTGAGCGCCCTTGCCGGCGACCGCAGGATTTGGATCCTGAATTCCGTAAGTCAACGTTGCCGGTTTCAAGGGAGCCAACGCCTTCGCACAACTGCCCGTGCGGCCCTCGTGCGCGCATGGCTCAAGCGTGACATAGACGTGACAGCCCTGCAGCGCCTCTTTTTTTGCTTTGATCAGAGCAAAACGCTCGAGCGCCTCGATTTCGGCATGGGCGCCGCCGACTTTCTGGTGCCAGCCGCCGGCGACAAACTTGTGATCGCGATCAGCGATCACACATCCCACCATTGGGTTGGGTGAAACAAAGCCCGCACCCTTTCGGGCCAATATAAGAGCCCACTTCATAGCGTCAGCGGGTGAAATTGGATCGCCGATGTTCGGCGTTTTCATGGAGGGCCGAGGTTCAATCACAGTTGTATTAGAATGCGCCGAACCGGCTAGCGAAGCAACTGCTTCTCATGCTGTCGGTTACTTCTTCTTCGCCGGACTGGTTACGCAACTGTTAATCAAATGATCCGAGACGCCAGGCCCTAAGCTTCTCGAGACATGAATCAAGCCGTGCCCACGTTGCGCCAGAATCTGATCGGCAACAAAACGTTCGCGTTCTTTCAGTGAGTCGACCCCCTGCTCGATCCAGGTTCGATAGTCTTCTACAAGTTTCTTCACTTCCGGCTTTTTTAACTTCGCAACGAGGGCTAGGTATTCTGGCGACTTGTCCTTGGTGCCGGAAAAGAGATCGATCTGGCAAATCTCAATCAAACGTTCCATTTCGCTGGTGCGTAGACCAGAATGCGCAACCGAATTCAACAGAGCATCTGCGCGCTCCTGCAATTTGTCGGTATACGCATTCACCCGCATACGAATTGAGAGATCATCTAGCGGCACCAACCTCGCGGACTTGCGAAGGGCTTCGTTTTTCCAGCGCGCGTATAAGACCGGACCCATTTGCAAAATTAGAAAGGATTTAATGTCGGCGGGTTTTATCTTGTCCTTTTTTAGTTGCGCTTCGACCGCACCGGCCGCTTTGTACAGACCATCTTCGTCATCGATGCCGACTTCGTCGGACTCTTTCTCGATTCCCATCCAAGCTAACTTTTTCTGAATAAAAAGGTCCCCGATCGTCGTGGTGACCTCTCCCAAAGCGCGCTGACTGATAAAGTTGGTTTCGATGGCGTCCTTCACTTCGGTTGAACGCGCGGACTTGGTTTTGAAGGTCGTCAAAAAGTCCGCCAGGTTGAGTGGCTTTTTGGGAATGTGATTTTGAAAAAACAGGGCCACTTCCTCGCGGCGAAGATTGCGAAACAGCGTGCGACTTGGTGTCACACCACACGACGTGTCCTTGATTCGACCAACTTGTGCATGGCCGAATGAGGGAGTGATAAAAACTGTTGCAGCAAAAGCCAAGAGGGCCGCAAGAGACGTCCGATTGATAAGCTTAGAAAAAGTAAGAGCCATGTTTTTCGACATGGCTCTTATCTTACTTCTTCATCCAAGACTTCCAGTAGTCCGGAAGTTCAAATCGGGCCAGCGCCGGATCGCGCTTAAGCGGCTGACGCGTGTCCAGCATAACTGCCTTTTCGTCCGTGTGGGTCTTCGCCTTGACCTTTTCCATCGCCTTAGGATGGGGCCCATGCGGAAAACCAGCTGGATGGAAGGACAGCATCCCGGCATGTAGATTGTCTCGACTAAAGAAATCACCGTCGTGATAAAACAGGATCTCATCGTAATCGATATTCTGGTGATAAAACGGAACACGCAAGGCGTCCGAGTCCTCTTCCATTGGTCGAGGCAAGAACGAGCAGACGACGAACCCGCGCGCCACAAAAGTACTGTGAACCGAGGGTGGCAAATGAACACGATGGCTCATGATTGGCATGATGTGATCCATGTGAAGCGTGTAAGGGAAAAGATCGCCTTTCCACCCCTGCACGTCATACACACACTCGTCGTAGCCGATGGTCGTGAGTTCGTCGGTATGTTTGATACGGACCGTGCGCACATCGATACCTTCGTTACGCATCACTTCGTACAGACGCTCGAGATCCGGCTTCATAAGAGCATTAGGATCCCAAGGCGCATGACGGCCCAAGATTCCGCGATCGGGCTCTCGGAAGTGACTCGAACGGTTTTCAATCAAGAAAAACTGAGTCGGCTCGGACACATTGAACGTGTGACCGATGCATTTTGGCATGACGATGTAAGATCCCGGAGAAAAATCAAGAAGGCCGTACTCGCTTAAAACCTGGCCACCGCCCTTGTGACAGAAGTACAGCCAGTCCCCATCTGCGTTTCGGCGAGACTCGAGCTTGGACTTGTCGGCCGTGGGATGCACCCAAAGCATCGAGACCGTGACGTCGTTGTTGTAAAACAAACGCTGTCCCATGAGCGGCGCGGCCTCGCCCGAAGCCACGTCACCCGCAAGGTACTTTACAAGATCAAACATCCGAGGACGCAAGTTTCCCTCGATCGAGTTCCATCGTGTAGAGGGACGCTCTTTAATCAAGTGAGAAACCGGGCCGAAAAATCCTTCTAATCCCTGCTCTTCCTCAAAGAATCCTTCTGGAATTCCCTTGTGCCCCTGCCGTGTCGGCTTCCCCTGCGTGTAATGATACATTTACCCCCCAAAATTCAAACGTGCTCTGCACGTTTGAGAGGGCTGCCAGCGGCAGCCCGGTACCTACAGAACTCCGCGAATACGTTGGTCCTCTTCCATCGCATCAAACAGCGCTTGGAAGTTACCATCGCCAAACCCATCGTGACCACGTCGCTGAATCACTTCGAGGAAGATCGGGCCAACTTGGTTCTTGGTGAAGATCTGAAGCAGGTAACCCTTTTCATCACCGTCCACCAAGATTGCACGAGCTTCGAGATCTTGGAGGTTTTCCTTAACGATCGGAAGGCGCGTCGGTACTGCCATGTAGTAGGTCTTTGGCGGCGGCGCCAAGAACTCGATCTTGCTTTCACGCATATCTTCGACCGATTTGCAGATGTCGTTCGTCAAAAGCGCGATGTGCTGAATGCCTGAACCTTTGTATTCATCCAGATACTCTTGAATCTGCGACTTCGAATCCGATGGCTCGTTGATAGGAATCGAAAACTTTCCGCAAGGCGATTGCATGACCTTCGAAATCAGTCCCGTCGATTTGCCCTTGATATCGAAGTAACGACGCTCTTGGAAACCGAAAACTTTCGTATAGAAGTCACACCACTTCTGCATCTCGCCGCGTGGTACGTTGTTCGTCATATGGTCGATGACGGTAAGACCTTTGCCTTTGGGGCGCCGATCCGCCGCGGTCCAGTTCCAACCCGTGTCGTAGATCTCGCCGCTTCCAGCGTCGATGTTCTGTGGATAGCGATCGATGAAATACACCAACGAATCGCCGATGCCATAGATGGCAGGAATTCCCGCCCAACCGCTCTTCTTTTTCTCGTCTGTGAACGGACGAGCGCCACGCTTTACCGCTTCGTCAAAAGCCGCTTTGGCGTTTTTCACACGGAAACCCGTCGCCGATGCACACGGT
This sequence comes from uncultured Pseudobdellovibrionaceae bacterium, assembly GCA_934277865.1. GTDB lineage: Bacteria > Bdellovibrionota > Bdellovibrionia > Bdellovibrionales > JAMPXM01. The sequence continues at coordinate 12,559 of CAKQVW010000006.1, forward strand.
CCATGTTCTTTTGCGAATTCAGCTGAGTACGAAGTTGGATCCTCGTTGAAAACAAAGTTCACCTGGTTCTGGCGGAACAGGCGAAGTGGTGTCGTCGCATGATGAGCCACTTCGCTCATGCCCATGCGCTGAAGCATGCTCATAATCGAGTCTGATCCCTTAGGACCGGCAAACTCGATAAACTCAATTCCATCTAATCCACATGGATTTTGTGACACGTAAGACCCCCGTTCAAATTAGACCCTTTGCTACCACAAGGTCGGAGGCCGGACTAGAGGAAATCCCTCGGGGCAAATATCCCCAAGGGTTTGAATTTCCTAGGCTTTAGAAGTTCCAGGCCGCCGCGACGCCGACCGACCCCTGGCCGACACCCTGTCCAAGAAGATCGCCAAGCTGATCCAAGCTCACGTCACGAGTGGAATCCAGAACAAATCGTCCGTTGATCGAGAAGCGAAGATCGCCAACTCGGTAGCCAAATTCCGGGCCAACCGAGACGACGCGGATGCGATCCGTCTTTGACGTCGTGGTACCGCTGCTAACTTCATACGGACCCGAAACCAAAACTTCTGCGACTCCGCCAAACTCGTAAGACCGCTGCTTGTCGCTTGGCCATTTGCCAGTCGCCGCAAAACGCGCACCGAATGTCGATCCATAGCGGTGTGTGTATTCTGTGCCTGATACCATCTGGGTCGCGACCGATCCGGGTACAAAATAAATTTGGTTTTCAATGCGAATGCGATCGTCTTCACGACGCACGACCACTCCAAATGTCCCGGTGTCACGACCGACCGGAATATCGCGAATTTCCCCGGCCGAGACGGTGTTCAGATGCAGGTCGGCGCGTAGTTGCACATCAAATTCGTCGATCTTGGCAACTCGAACACGTGTCGCAAGTCCAACCGGCCCCAGGTACCAGCGATCAGTCAGTCCAACAAATGTGAACTCCAAACCAAACCCGAGGAACCCAAGTTCACGCTTCTCGCTTGAGCCAAACGGATACATGAAACTCTTTAGCGAATGCAGCGCCGAAATCGGAGCCGCAGACTTGTTGGAATCCGGCAAAAAATATGAACGATACCCATAGTCCACATAGTTGTTCCGTGGCGCAGGACCGATTTCGCCTTCCGAAGTTGCCAAGATGGCCGCCATATAAGTCTCAGACTTGGCGTCTACCTCCGAGCCGGACTTCGCCAAACTCAGCTCGCGACCGACCGACTGTTTCACACGATCGAACGTGGTATCAGGTGCGGCAATCGCAAGTGTGATACGACTCACGGCCTTTTCATTTTCGCGCACACCTTTGGGAAGCGCGCGATGTAGGGCTTCGTGAATATGAAGCGCGACCAGCTGCGAGCGATCCAACATCAGCGCGGCTGGGAAAAAGCGAGTCGCCGCGTGCGGCTCGGCGAATGTTCTGGCGTAAACTAACTGATTTTTTTCACCCACAGCTCCAATCGCCCTTGCGACTTCCAGCGCCTCTTCACGCTCGTGCGGGTTGGTGTTCATCTTGCGCAGGTCGATGTTTCGCCCCACAAGCAGGATCTCGGTTTTCTCGACTTCCGGAATCAAGGTCCCAAGACCTTCGACACTTCCAACCTGCAACCGGCGAAGCTTTTCAGCCGCCTCTTTGCGAGTTTCGTGCAAAATTCCGGACTTCACTGGGACTGCATCTTCCAAGGACTCGAGATCGGCTCCATCATCTCCGTTACCGACTCGAGTCGGGCCAGCGTGGACCATCGAAGCAGTCAGTACCAGCAGGGCCACGGTTTGAACTGCCAATTTTGCTAGAGAGTTCTTCGAGATACTCGACGTTGATTTCATCACTTCGGCTCCTGATCGAGACGGAACATCGCCACTTCTAGTTGATAAATAGAATCAAACTTGCGACCGCGCCGCTTGCGACCATACTTCGCAATCACTTGCTCTTGGAACTCTGCAATTTCGCGCGCGATGGCCTTGAGGTCTTTTTTATCAATCGCCATCCCGATTCCAGTGACATCGCGTTCTTCTTTCGACTGAGTATCAAGGGCCAGAGCCGCCTTCTCCAAAAGTGTGCGATGATAGCGACGAATCGCCTCTGACGGCACCTCGCTAAGATGCTCAACAAGATCGTGAGTCGCGACTGCTTTGTCTGGCTGCTGGCGGCGGACAAGCTGCAGGCGCTCGAGACGATCCATGGCCGTCTGCGCTTGCAATTGCGTGATACCCAATCGCGATGCGATCTCTTGGCTCTTCCAATTGAATCCTTCGACTTCCAGCAAATTCAGAATCGCAAAACACCACCAATCCGATACAAGCCGGAAGCGATCTTCATCCAAACGACGTAAGTGAAGAGGAATCGCCGGCGAGCGCAGGGGGGCTGCCGCTCCACTTTCGCGCTCGGCTCGTTCGGTCGAAGCTGTCGCCGCCAGCACGAGCAGATGTTTGAATTCGGCCGGGCTCAGGTCCAATGCGCGCGCCACCTTTTGACAGGCTTTGGCGCTCATGGGGCGCTTTTCACGCAGCACTTCGCTAAGCTCTCCAGGGCTCATGCCCAATTGTCTTGCGAAAGCGCGCAATGAATACCTCGAATTCGAGGTCAGACGACGATCTAGTTCTCGTCGCAAAAAGTCGTGAACGGATGTGGACTCAAAAACTGATTCTGCCATGGCCTCGCTCCGGCTGTTCGCATTGATGCGATTTCCTCTATTTGTACGAGCTTTTGGAACACTTGGACAGCCCAGCTGGAACATAGTGTTTCAAAAAAGAATCAGCGCACAAGTGGCTGATTTAGCTAAGGAAAGTCATGACGTCGGCATCGACGCGTATGGAAGAACTTTCCCATCTTGCGATCCGAAGTTCCGAGCCCGACGTCAAACGCGATAGAGCGACATAGGCCTGGCCAGGTTCCCACAGGCGAGAAAGATCAACGGCCAGCCGATCCATGGTCGCACCTTGCGCTTTGTGAATCGTCGAGGCCCACGCCAGATTCACCGGAAAGTTTGTCAGCGTCGCGATCGGTTCACCTTCTCCATCCAACATGGAGAAGGTTCCTTTCTCGATATCCACCCAGCGTCCGTTTAAGAGTTCGATGGAAAGTTTGTTAGTTTGAATGCGTCGAACATGCCCGGTGCTGCCATTCACCCATCGGCCCAGCGGATCGTTTTGTCGAAGCATGACGAGAGCGTCGACTTTGAGTTTCAAGACATCCGGAATTGGCGCCTGTTTGCGAAGCGACTCAATGGCTTTTGCATTACCCGAGGCAAGTGTTGGAACCAGCACCACCTCACCCTCGAGATCATTGAGTCTTTGTTCGTTAAAACGCTCGGTCTGATCGCGCCGTGGGAAGAGCCTGGTGCCTTCAAATTCCACTTCGACGGGGCCCGTCCGTGCATCCAGGTAGTCCTTCACTTCGCTGTCCACGACTCCGCGACGAATTTTGCCTAGGATCGACATGTATTCGGGATCTTGGCAACGAACCTGAGTTTCGAGAAGCTGTCGATCGAAGGACGACCACTTCCAAACGGGATTCATAAATGCCCAGCCGCCGCCACGATTGGGATCGCGCTCGACCGGAGGCAATTGGGCAAAGTCGCCTACTGTGATGATCTGCATCCCACCCCAAGGAAGGTCACTTTCTCGAATCCGGCGCGCAAGCACTTCGGCAACATGAAGCACGGGACCTGCGAGCATCGACACCTCGTCGATGATCAGACCTTTCACCTGTCGCAGACGACGCACAACCTGACGATTGCGCGAAGCCCGCTCAATCGTTGCCCCCGGGCCACCTTCGAGAATTCCTAAACCAAAAAAAGAATGAAACGTGCGCCCGCCGACAAGAACGGCCGCGGCTCCGGTCGACGCGAGAATCGGAAACTCTCGATGATCCACTCCCTTTTGGAACTGACGGATCAGGAAGGACTTCCCCACACCGGCGCCGCCAGTCAGGAACACGTTTGGACGAGCTTTATCCGTCAATGCGGAGAGCGCGCGAGTTTGGCAGGAGGTGAGGCTTTGCAGAGACATGAGTGACAACTTACCTACGACCGACTACCCTGGTAAAATGGATTCAGACAAAAGTGGTTCGCCCCCTGACTCAATGTCCAACCGCAGTCTGATCGCGATTTTGCTTGGAGGCATCGCGGTCTTAAGCGCGGTGTTCTATTTGATAGGTCCCGACAGGATTTCAGACTTGGCGTCTCGCAGCTCGGTCGTGGGCGATAAAACGGCGGCCCGTACAAACAAAGTTGAAATTGCGTCGGCCGAAGAAATTGATACTTGGATCAAAAGCGAAATGCAGCAGCACTCTCGCCCACTAGCAATCGTCAATGTTTGGGCGACATGGTGTGAGCCCTGCCGCAAGGAAATGCCGGAAATCGCGAAGTTTCAAAAGACCCACCCCGGCGTTCCAGTTTTCCTGGCAAGTGCTGATAACGAGAGCGATCTGGCCGCTGTTGAACAGTTTCTGGCAGAGGCCGGCGTCGAGTTCCCATCGCGCCTGATCCAAGCGCCGCAAGATTCCTTCATCGAACTCTGGCAGACACGATCGTCAGCCGACCCCGAGCGCCGATGGTCGATGAGTCTGCCCGTCACGTTTTTTCTCAATAAAGAAGGAAATGTTGAGCGTTTCCTTGCGACAGAGACAAACTCAGTTGAACTCGCAGCGATCGCCTCAAGTCTCGGTGCGGACTTAAACAACGCCGAGCCACCGAAACCAAGCAAACCTGAAGACCTCTAACGCCGCGCAGATTGTGCGCTTAATAGAAAAGACATCTCCTAGGAATCCTTATGACAACTCAAGCTACAAAAGTCTTCGTCAACCGCACCTTGAACATGCGTAAAATCAAATACATCGGACTCGATATGGACCACACACTCGTGCGGTATCACAGCCATGCATTTGAAGAACTCTCCCATCAAACGATGTGCAAGAAACTCGTCGAGCAGAAAAACTATCCTGCTTCCGTCTTAAATTTGAAGTTTGACATGAATCTCGCTGTCCGAGGCTTGGTGATCGACAAGAAAAAGGGGAACCTTCTCAAGGTCAGTCGTCACGGCGCGATTCGCGCCAGCTATCACGGCACCAAGCCGATCGATTTCCCACAGCAGCAAAAGCTTTATAAATCGACCTACATCGATCTCTCCGATGCTCAGCTCTACACGGCCATCGACACGGCTTTTTCGCTTTCTGTTGCGACCTTGTTCGCGCAGATCGTCGACATTCGAGACACTGAAGCGCGAGACACTTTGCCGGACTACGAGACCATCGCGTTGGACGTCATTGAAATGCTCGATCTGTCTCACCGTGACGGTTCACTTAAAAACGAAGTCGCACGCAACCTCGACAAATACATCATCAAAGACCCGGTGCTTGTCGCAGAGATCGAGCGCTACAAGAAGCACGACAAGAAGTTCTTTATCGTCACCAACTCGGACTTTGGTTATTCGAAACTGCTTTTGGACTACGCGATCAATCCGTTCTTAAAAGATCACAAAGACTGGACAGAAGTTTTTGAGTATGTCGTGACCCTGGCTCAAAAGCCGCGATTCTTCTGGGATAATTTGCGCTTCCTAAAGGTCGATCCCAAGACTGGCGTGATGACCAACTATGACGAAGCGCTGAAGCCGGGAATCTACCAAGGTGGTGGCGCGGCGAAGTTCGCAAAGGACCTCGGCGTCGAGGGCGACGACATTCTCTACATCGGCGACCATATCTACGGCGACATCCTTCGCCTCAAAAAGGACTGCAACTGGAGAACGGCTCTCGTCGTCGAGGAACTCGACAGCGAGCTTGAAAACTACGTCAAGGCGCAGCCGCACTCGGCGGAGATTCGCACGCTCATGAGCCGCAAAGAACCATTGGAGCATGAACTTGTGGAACTCATCACAAAGCGAATTGAAGCGAGTGATGAATCCGAAGAACCCAAGATTCAAGAGTTGCAGACGAAAATTTCTGAAATCGACAAGACCATCTCTTCGTTGATCAAGAAGCAACAAAGCATGTTCAACCAGCATTGGGGCGAAATCATGCGTGCAGGAAACGAAGAGAGCTACTTTGCGACTCAAGTCGATCGCTACGCCTGCGTCTACATGCCGAAGCTAAGCGATCTCTTGGCGTTCTCTCCTCGCACGTATTTCCGCGCAGAAAGACGGCCGCTGGCACACGAACTGGCGCTTGGCCTCAGTTAACTTTCGTCGGTGTTCGCACCAGAAGCAGAAGGTCCTTGGGGCGTGGTGACTGCATGATCGCGACGTAGCGCGAGCGTGCGTCGGGCTCGGAGTCCAAGACACGCTTTCGGTAAAACGGACGGCCCGCCATTAAAATGGCGCAACCCAAAGCAGCGGTGCCCGAACCATCTCGCTCGGATCCCATACAAATGGGATCGATCTCCGACTCTTGCGCGGCTTCCAGCGCCAGAGGTCCGACGGTGATCGAGAAGAGCCCCGCAGCGGTGCCCTCTTTGTGTCCTGGGATATTGATCAGACCCTCTAAACGATTGATGGGATTTCCTTCCAGCAAATGGCTGGAGTACAGACTTGGCACGACGACCAGAATGCGCTGTTTCGTCGCCAGGGCCTCTGAAACTGCATCACCCAAAGCGGACAGCGTTTGCGTGTTCGTTTCAATCTCCACAACCGGAATACCTTGCGACTGGCTGACGACCGCCGCTTTAAAATGATCTGGCAGCTTCGTCTCAACAAAGATTTTCACCGGCGGTCGTTGGTTTTCGAAAGACGCCTGAACAAAACCCTTTGCCACATCGGCCGACCAATCGCGATTGGTCGGTAAACCCAGAATCACCACATGCTCGGACGCCAGCTGGGCGTAGAAGCGCTTCATCGCGACTGCACCAATCTGTTCAGGTTTTTCGAAAAACGATGGCTTCATGATGCGGGCTGGAGCTGGTCGATAGCCATACTTGATCGTCAGCGCGACTCCGAGAGTGATCACGATCATGCCAAATGCGATTCCGTATTTTGTGTACTTCATGCCATCCATACGCACGAGATACGGGGCCAAGCGCCTGGCGTCAATCTCTCGCTTTTGATTGAAGGAATTCTGCCCCAGGTCTAAGACAGGTTGAAAGCGGACTTGATCCAAAGGACAGGTACCAAGCTATGACAAATATCTCATATCGAGGCCCGTCTCGGGTCTTAATTGTAGGAAATGGCCGAGTTGCTCGAGCCTTCCTCGATCAACTCAATCGGACCCGACGCGCTCACACAGACGCCGGTCCCTCCTCTCCGCCATTTGTTCATTGGCACCGCGGACAAACCGCTTCACTTCACGAGCTTTGCCTGAAGGAGTCTCCGACACATGTATGGCTTGCGGTCTCAGACGATTCGATTGCCGAGTTTGTCCAAAACAATATCGAATGCCTTATCGGTCGCACGGTCACACACTTCTGCGGAGGCAAGCCGAGTTTCCGCGTCAGCCATGGACACAAATTGTTGCAGGTCCATGTCGCCCATCCACTGACGACTTTTGGCGATGTGACTCACGCTCAGTGGCGAGACGACTTTGACCGTATTCCTTTTGTTCTCGAAAAACCGATCGACGAGTCGACTCCTCCACCCAAGCTCGACGAACTTTTGCCCGGCTTTACAAATCCCGTGTTCTATCTTGCTGCAAAAGACCGGGCCTATTACCACGCGCTCTGCGCCCTCGCCGGTGGACTTACGGTGCAGCTCTGGGAGGCCCTGGCGACACGCTTCCAGTCTGAGCTTGGAGTGCCAAGCTCGGCCCTGCATCACTTCCTGCATCAGATCAGTCGCAACTTGAGCCGGCATCTTGAGAACCGTAAGTCCGTCCTCACGGGCCCGGTCGCTCGCGGCGACCATCAATCGGTCGTACTTCACAAGTCCGCCTTGGATCAACGGCATGAAGTTTTGCTGGCTCGGCTTTATCAAGATTTCGAAACATTACATCGCTGCGAACACGAACGCTCTCTCCTAGAGAAGCGGGGAAACTAGATGAAACAACGTGAATTCAACCTGCTCGATTTTTCTGAAATAAAACAGCAGCGCATGTCCACGACATCCGATCGAAAAATCTCGATGGTGACATGTTATGATTCGACTTTCGCCAAGCTTGTGTCGCAATCAAGCGTCGACTGCATTCTCGTCGGTGATTCCGTCGCGATGACGATGTACGGTCAAAACGACACGCTGAAGGCCACACCCGGGCTGATCGCCCGACATGTGCAGGCCGTCCGCGCAGGTGCGCCAAAGGCCTTCATCGTGGCCGATCTCCCGTTCCTGGCTCACCGAGGCAGCGTCGATGAAACCTTGAAGGCCGTGAAACTTGTCATGCGGGCCGGAGCCAATGCCGTAAAAATCGAGGGCGTAGATGGATCGGAAGACGTCCTTCATCTTTTGGTTGAAAGTGGCGTACCGGTGATGGGACACCTCGGCCTCACCCCACAATCCGTTAATGTCTTCGGCGGATTCCGCGTGCAGGGGCGTTCGGAGTCGGCCGCCACTCGTATCCTTGATCAAGCCAAACGCCTCGAGAAATGCGGCGTTTTTGCGATCGTGCTGGAATGTGTTCCCACCAAGCTTGCCGCGGACATCACGGAAGCCGTGAAGGTTCCGACAATTGGCATAGGCGCAGGGGCCGCTTGTGATGGTCAAGTTCTGGTGCTGCAGGATCTTCTGGGACTCAACACAGATTTCCAGCCAAAGTTTGCTCGTCAGTTCGCCAAATTGAAAGACGATGTGGTCGATGCGCTCAATCGTTACCATCAAGAATCCCAAGACGGAACGTTTCCCAGCGCAGCCGAATCCTACACCTCACAACCGAAAGGCTGATGCTTGTCTCGACCCGAAGTTTTTCAAAAGCTAAATGATTGGCAGCTTCACCGCCGAACTCTCGGCGCACGCGAGCCAAACAAAACCATCGGCTTCGTCCCGACGATGGGTGCGCTCCACAAGGGCCATCGCTCACTTCTTGAGCGCGCTCGAAGAGAGAACGACTACGTTGTGCTCTCGATCTTCGTTAACCCCACGCAGTTCAACAATCCAAACGACTTTGCCAAGTATCCAATCACATTAGATGCCGATCTCAAAATGGCCGAAGAAGTCGGGGTCGACTTTGTGATTCTCCCCACACGTGAGGACATCTATCCGGATGAGTATCGCTACCGGGTTGTTGAAACGACCCTCTCGAAATCACTTTGCGGCGCCCACCGACCTGGGCATTTCGACGGCGTTTTGACGATCGTCATGAAGCTCTTTGGTCTCGTAAAGCCTCAGCGGGCTTACTTCGGACAAAAGGACTACCAACAGCTTGAGCTGATTCGCGGCATGACCGAGAGCTTCTACATGGATCTTGAAATAGTGCCGTGCCCAACTCTTCGTGAAAGCGACGGTCTTGCGATGAGCTCACGCAACCTTCGTCTCACGTCCGATCAACGCCAGACCGCGCCCCAGATCGCGCGCTTATTAAAGCGCTCGCTTTTAGAGGGCCTTCCAACAGACTGGGTCAAAACGCAGTTGAGCCAATTTGGATTTCTCGTGGATTACGTGGAAGACGTTTCGGTTGGACAGCCTGCCAGCTCTCGACGGTTTGTTGCCGCAAGCCTTGGTGAAATTCGCCTGATCGACAATCTCTGCCTCTCCGAAGCAAAGGACCTGGAGGTCTAATGGGTCAGCGTGTTCTGTTTTTGATGTCCGGTTCGATTGCCGCCTACAAAGCCTGTCACGTCATTTCTCGCCTCGCGCAACGTGGACACGAAGTTGAAATCGTCGCGAGCCCTTGGGCCTTGGAGTTTGTGGGTGAGGCCACTTTGGAAGGCCTCACTGGTCGCCCCGTCCATCAATCGATGTTTGGCTCTGCTGCACACATGTCTCACATCCACCTCATTCGCTGGGCCGATCTTGTCATCGTGTGTCCGGCGACAGCTAACACAATCAACAAACTAGCAAACGGCATCGGCGACGACCTGATGACCACACTCTTTTTGGCTCATGATTTTGCAAAGCCTTGGATGATCGCGCCCGCGATGAACACAAAAATGTATCACCATCCGGTCACTCGCCAGTCGGTTCAACGACTCTCGCAGATGGGATGTCGCATTTTGGAAACAGCGTCGGGCGTGCTCGCCTGTGGTGAAATCGGCGACGGAAAACTTCTGGATCCGGAACTTCTTCTTGAAGCCATCGAAAGCGAACTGCAAAGTCTTGCGCCCCGCCCAGCACCAAAGACAGGACCAGATTCAGCGACGACTCTCGGTTTAAATCAAAGTCACCAAACTTCCTCGCCATCGCTGGTGGTCCCGAAGGTGCTGATCACAGCCGGTGGCACAGAAGAACCGATTGATCAAGTACGAGCCATCACGAACACCTCCACCGGCCAAACCGGACGTGATCTCGCCGAAGTTTTTTCGGGCCTTGGTTACGACGTGACGCTGCTGAAAGCGCGTTCCGCAATGGGCCCCAAGGTCTCGCGGTCCGAACTTCAGGTTCAAGAATTTCGCACGTTCCACGATCTGAAAGCCAAACTCGAAAGCGAATTGCAAAGTCAGAGCTACGATGTCGTCATTCATGCGGCGGCGGTCAGCGACTACCATGTCGAATCGGTCGACGGCGTCAAAGCCAGTTCCACTGGAAAATTTGACTCTAGCCACGACGGGGTCACGCTTCGACTAAAAAAGAATCCCAAACTTCTCGACAGTCTTCGTCAGTGGTCCAAGAACCCCAACATAAAAACCGTGGCATTCAAGTTCACCGCCGGCGACGGCTCTGTCGAAGCAGAAAAGGATCGTCTCTCGCGCATTGCGAAGATCGCAGAAAATGGCACGGCCGACTTCCTCGTCACCAATGACCTCGCCACATATCCCGAATGGGAGCTTCATCGCCTTCAAGATGGAAAAACGGCACTCTTGGAGTCCGGTCGTGACCGGCACCAGCTTGGATTTGCTATCGAAATGGCTCTGAATAGGAAGGTAAAATGATTCTCTGTCTCGACGTGGGAAACACCACAATTCACGCCGGCGTTTATCCCGCCAAACAAAAAGGGATCCCCAAACTTGTCACGCAGTTTCGTCGCACTTCCGAGTTTCGAGCCTCGAGCGATGAAATCGGACTCTTTATCATCTCTGCCCTTCGTGAAAATGGCGTCGACCCGAAGTCGATCAAAGAGATCGCCATTTGCTCGGTTGTCCCGGACGCCATCTACTCGGTGCGAGGAGCCTGTCAGAAGTACTTCAAGATCGAACCTTTTAATCTTCAGGCCGGCACCAAAACGGGATTGAAAATCAAATATCGCAATCCCCTCGAAGTCGGAGCCGACCGCATCGCAAATTCAATTGCAGCCGTCGATCTCTTTCCCGATCGCGACTTGATCATTGTCGACTTTGGAACCGCGACGACCTTCTGTGTGATCACACGCGAGAGAGATTATCTCGGCGGAGTCATCTTGGCAGGGATTCGCATCTCAATGGAGGCGCTGGAAACCCGCACGGCCAAGCTTCCTTCGGTCGAGATTGTCCCAACCGAAGCGACGCTTGGTAGGTCCACCGTCGAAAGCATTCAATCGGGCCTCTATCATGGACAAATTGGGATGGTGAAAGAGATCACCGCGAAACTGAAAGAGGAATGCTTCGCCGGATCAGACCCGCTCGTCGTGGCGACCGGCGGCTTCGCTGGACTTTTTGAGAAGGCAAAACTTTTTGATAAGGTGATCCCTGATCTCGTTTTGCAGGGGATGTACCGGGCCAACGAAATGAACCGGCCCTAGTTTTTTAATCTAGTTCTTAAGTGGACGCACAAACTGCAGAACATCGACCGGGGCGCGCAGTTTCAACACCTGCAAGTCGGGACGCCACTCTTCGTGCTGAGCCTGAAGATTGCGATGTAGGCTATTTCCTCGGTCGAGATCTCGGATCTCCGTCACACGCGTGTCACCCTTCAACCAACCACGCTCCAAGGCCAAACGTGTTTCTTCGAGGCCGATCTTAGCCATCAAGACGTGAGGGTTCTTCCGAGCAAACTCTTCGGCCGTTTTGGCAGCTTTCAGTTTTTCGTTATCATCGCAGGTCTGAACCCAAACAAGCTCACGAGCCCGAAACTTTAAAAACTGCTGCATTTGTGGAAATACACAAGAAGTCACGACGGCCAAACGGATCTCCGTGCGCGCGTCTAGCTCAGAAAGCATCGTCAATCGCTGAAATTCGCGGATAGGTGTCGGGCCTCCGACAAGACCTTTTGCCTCAAACATTTCTTCCAGAGCAAGCAAGTTGGAACCAAACTCGACAGCGGCTTCTGGCCAGGCCTGTGCGCGCTCAAGCCTCATCGCACTGGCGCTTGTTGCACGTACCATCAACGCATGCAACGACGTTAAACGCTCAAGCGGACCCAGCTCTTTCAGACGTGTGCTTAAGCGGCCAGCCAACCAGTTTACCAAGCTCATGGGGTTTGCGCGCTCGAGTTCAGAAGTCGATTTGCTTCGGCAAAGCTCCCACCAAGGAAGTTTTCCGAATCGATCCTGTTCACGCAAGCGACAGCTCTCGGCGATGGTTCGAGTCGCATCCAACCAAGTTTGGGACTCAGCCCCAGAGCGATCGCCTGATGGATCGCCAGACAGATCGTTTTTGGAACCCGGCAAAACTTCCCAAAGAATTGCGCGAGCGACGACTTCAGTCGCCACGTCAAAGACACCTAGCGCTGGCTGGCCTCGCATCTCATCCATCCACAGGCGCAGAACGTGGGCCTCAATGGCAAACGAATCCGGCGCAAGAGCATCCCCTGCTAGGAAGTAGGAGATATCCAACTGAATTGGCGAAGGTCTCCAGCTCGAACGCACAGAGAGAGCGCGATGCAGCTTCTCGATGTTGCGAACAGCACGCTCGACCCGTTCCCATTTCCGATAGTCAAATTTGCCTACTGAGTCGCTTTCACGAAACTCCACCCAACGATTTTGTGGCCAGAGTGTCGGCTCGACCGAGCGAGTTCCTACGACAACATAGACCAGCACCAAACCGACCGTCGCCACACACATCAAGAGGCGATACGCACGATTCTCCATCGCTCGCTCAAGCGCATCGGCTAGGCCCTGCCACCGCTCTTGCCAACTTAGAATTCGACGGTCATTTCCGCTGGGTCCGTTTGAACGCATCTGGAACCTTTTTCAGGTCTGTTTGAGTCTTCGACAGCCCGGTCCCCTCTAGGACTGGGCTGTCGCTCCAGATGTCTTGAACTACAATTTCAGTGCCTACGAAATGATGCGCGGAAGCCCCGCGCGTGAAACTTTACTCGGAAGCTCACGCCCCATTTTAGGCTGCAGCCATCGGCTGGTCTCGATGAGGCTTTCTAGGCTGAGGCCGGTTTTTACCCCCATGCGATGAAGCATGTAGACCACGTCCTCCGTCGCCACGTTCCCTGTCGCCGCCGGTGCATAGGGACATCCCCCCAAGCCACCAAGAGACGAATCAAACGACGTAATGCCGATCTCCAACGACGCCAAGATATTAGCCAACGCCGTCCCGCGTGTGTCGTGAAAATGCATGGCCATCGCATCTTTTCCAAGCGCAGCTTTAAGCGCCTTTCCAAGACGTTTCACTTGTACGGGGTCCGCGACGCCAATGGTGTCGCCGATTGAGATCTCGTCGCAGCCCATAGCAAGAAGCTTTTCCGCAAGTTTGACGACTTTGGTTTCGCTCACCTTGCCTTCAAAAGGACAACCGAAGCACATGCTCAAATAGCCGCGCACAGTGATCTTTGAAGCCAAGGCCTGATCCACGACCTCACGATAGCGCACCAGACTTTCTTTGATCGTGCAGTTGATGTTCTTTTTTGAAAAAGCCTCGGAGGCCGAGGCGAAGATCGCAATACGCTCGACGCCAGACTGTTTTGCGCCCTCAAGCCCCTTTAAATTCGGAACCAACGCCGATAGCCGCACTTTCTTAAAGTCCAAAGCGCCGGAATTTCCCTTCTCACGCTTCAGTGAGACGACTTTCGAAACAAGCTCGTGCGAACCGGCCATTTGTGGCACCCATTGCGGAGAAACAAAGGCACCTAGTTCGATCTCTTTGACCCCTGCTTGCGCGAGACGCTTGGCGAACTCAACACGAGTTTCGACATCCAAAACGGTTTTCTCATTCTGCAAACCATCACGAAGTCCGACTTCAATGATGCGAACACGGCTAGGTGTTTTCATTGCTTCACCTCGGACTCAACGTCGAGCTCGACAAGCACGCTACCTAAAGTGACTTGATCGCCAGGCTGGCAACCGATTGCCTTCACTTTGCCATCAGCCGCCGACTTCAGCGTGTACTCCATTTTCATGGCTTCCATCACGATCACAACTTCACCCGCATTGACCGCCTGACCAGAGGAAACCATGACCTTCACGATCTTACCTGGCATCGGCGCCTGCACCTTGGTGGGATCAAGTGCCCCGCTTCCTTTGTTTCCACGAGCCGTGCGCCCTTGCTCTTCGCGAGTCCATACTTCTCCACCAAACGAAAACCAAGTAGTCGTTCCAACTTTGGCGACAGCCCCGACAAGGCGTTGTCCACCGTGTTCAATGACGACCTTCTTCATACGTTTCTCCAGCTTCCTGTCTGATTCCACCAAGGGCTGTTCACGATCTGCAAAGCCGATGTCGG
>CAKQVW010000007.1 GCA_934277865.1 uncultured Pseudobdellovibrionaceae bacterium
GATAGATGCTGTTCCAGTGGCCCAAATTCACTCGGCAAATCGCGCCAAGGGCAGCCGGTGCGCATTCGATACAAAATTCCTTCGACGGTCAGTCGAAGTCCGGACTTGTCATACACTCTGGCGGCGAGCATTATTGTCCGAAGCTTCGACCAACACTCATCCGTGAGCATAGTTCCGGGCATGGCAATCTCGTTGTTTTTGTTTGTCGTAAAACAAGATTATGAGATTGCCTTTTTATTTCGAATACTTATTGGAGTTCTCAAATCTGGAAGCACCGAGACGAATCAGCAACAGCCTCTAGAACACTTTCAAAATTTTCGTAGGAGAATGTACCGGTTCGAGACGCACGAACTCGACTTGAGAAGAGGTCAGAAAATGACGATGAGCCATTCAGCAAAACTGCAATCACTCACAACAGGAATCAGCTCTCGTGAAGTATTCAGTCCCTCGCTTGGTTCTTCTGGTATCCTTCGCTCTGCTTTCTCCTTTGGTGGCAAATGCCGCCGAACCGTTGTTTCGGTCTCGTCTCGGAGATGGCACGGCAGGTGCCGTTCGCACAGTCGGCGTCAAACCACCCAGTGGTTGGCGCGTAGTTGAAGCAATCAATCGTGATCCTCTGAGTTTGGCACAATGGGTGCCGAAGCAGCCCCGATGTGCAACAGGAGCTTCGACGAGAATTTCTTTGTATGCAGTCGATGTTGGCAGCCAAGGGCCGAACCGCCTTGTGCAAAAGTGGCTGCCGGCGGCCAATAGCTTTCAGGTCGTTGCTCCGGAATCGGGATTTGCCATTGTGCGCGCCCGTTCCGACGCTTCCGACGGTATTGCGCAGACCGTGATCGCCTACCCGTATTCCGAGCAATTTGTAACACCGCTGGTTGGTTGGGTCGGAGGTGTAAATATCTTGTTTGTCGCTGAATCGACGTCGACTTCGCTTGATGAACTCGAAGAAAGCCTCCGGCAAACTCTACGAGGGCGGTACGCGGTGGCCGCTAAATCCGTGCACACGATGGATCAGCCATTCGTTCTGTTTGGTAAGAAGTGGCACAAGGCGCTGCAGGCGCGCTGGCAAGAGGCGGAAAAGAAGAAGCAACCGCTGGCCCTGGTTTCCCAGGCATACGCCCTCTTTGGCGAAGCGGGAGCGTATGTTCCTCAAGGTCAAAATCTTCTCTTGAAGGCGGCGGAGTTAGGTCATGATCCATCGAAAATGGACCTTGTCCGTTTAGCACGGCGCTCATTGATGACTGTCGATGTCGCGCCCGAGCAATTGCAAGCATGGGAGAGTGAGCTAGCAAAAAAAGGATCGGAAGATGCAAAATTCTGGTCGGCCGAACGGGTGCTGATGGGAGACGAATCTAGCAAGAATCAAGTCACCATGCGAAGCCTGGCGAACTGCGGGCAGCCTGAGGCAAAAAGATTTTGGACGAAGAAACAAGTTCAGAGCTTTAATTCGCGCGAGCGCTATCTGGGGCGGCTAGCGGTGGTCAACATGATGCAAGAGCCACCCCTTGAAGCGACTCTTCCCATCACGACGCGAGTTCCTCGCGCGGTTGAGGCGCCGGCGATTCAACAACTCAAAGTGGCCGCTGTGCTGAAGACCGCTTGTCCGAACGAAGATGACCCAGACGAGACGTTGTTCGTAAAAAAAGCGGACTTCAAAACCGCTAAGACTTTTAAGAAGAATCAAGAGCTGAAGGCTGAGGCCTTGGCGCCGCCAGAAGAAGCCGAATTTCCAGAGCTCAAAGACGCCAGCCGTATTGACCGATTGGCCAATGCGGGAGACCAAAGCCAGCTGAAAGAGGCCTTGAAGATCGCATGTAAGTGGCCAGGATCTGAGTCTGACCGCCAGAACTTGATCGCGGAACTCGCGATTCGTCGCGATGGGCTTGGCAAGTGGAAACGGTTTCGTTCGTGCTCGGTGATCAAAGAGCATCAGATGTCAAAGGTCTGTCGCGACCGTGATCTGAAACAGGCGAAGCTCAATCTCGATACTCGGTTCAATAACATTCTCATAGCGGCTGGCATGTCGTACGACGAAGCACCCGATGCCGTGATGGCTGCGATTGCCTTTCGGAAAAAGGCGATGGAATTTGCGGATCGCCTTTTAGACAAAAGTTATGCGCAAACAGCTTCTGTTCGAGAGACCAAGGAGCTCGATGAGATTCGGTACGCTCTTGAGAGCGAATTTATGTCTTTGTTAGCAGCCACATTGAACAAAGAAGATGCGATGGGGCTGGAAAGTCAAATCGGAGAGGTGGTCACTGGCCGACGCCTTTTGATGTTGCCAGCGGAAGACGGCAATATGGACTTTGCATTAAAGCGCCAAGCGCCCACAGAGAAGTTCATGAAGCGTGAACTCGAACGCCTGGAAGCACGTCTGAAAGATACGATGACGTCGATCCAAGAGGCCGACAAGATCGATCTTCCTCCTGCCTTCAAAGAGGGTTTGGCAGCAGCCCACCAATCGTGGGAGGAGTACAGAAAGGCTCACGCGAGATTTGTCGGAAAGGTGGCTGAAGCTCATCCGCACGTCAGCCGTCATGGCGCGGCGGCTCAGCTATGGTTTCATATTGAAGGCATCTATTATTTTGAAAAACTAAGAGACCGTCAGATGAATCGTGTCCCTGATTCGGGTCTACGCGCGGTCTCGTCCGAAGAAAAGCCAGATGTGGATTTCGGCTCCGAGCAGGAAAGCATCTTTGCTGACGAACTAGAGCAGTAAAATTTTGGCCGATGCTGGCACGATCTTCATTGCTCCGTTAATTGTACAGGTTTTGCGCGAGGAACTTTTCGACGCGCAAGTTTACGAACTCCGGCAGATCGAGTTGCGTGCAGTGAGATCCGTAAGGAACGCGCAGGAGTTCGCTGCCGCGGATTTTCTTCTGCATGGCATACTGGTGGGCGGCAGGTGTGACACCATCCTTCGTGCCGCTGACGATCAATGTTGGAACTCGGATCTGCTCCAACACGGCCGAACCATCATAATCCATCATCTCTTCAAACAGCTTCATGAAGATTTCGATATCGAGTGAGGCCACGCCGCGTGCGTAGACCTCGATGTCTTTGATGCTGGTCAACGAGAGATTAAAGCCGCCAGCCAGTGCCGCCAGAGGAATCGAAATCGGATTCAAAACAGCGGCGCGCCAAAGTGCTGTCAGTGGTTGAGGTGCGAGCTTGTATCCCTCCTGAAACGCACGAAAGACTTTGGTGATCGCTTCTGGGCCTAGTACCTGGCTAAACATGCCGCGAATGGGGTTCGTCGCAAAGCCGTTGATGAACACGAGGTTCTTTACTGTCTCAGGATAGAGATCGTAGTACCGGAGGAGCAGTTGAACACCGTAGCTATGGCCCCAGAATGAGGCCTGCTGAATATCGAGATGGTCGAGGAGCGCTCGCATGTCTTTAACGAGCGCATCGACTGAAAGCTCGCTGTGGTCGGCAGGTACGCCCGAGTTGTGGTGACCGCGGTAGTCAAACACGATCACACGATAGTTTTGCGAGAAGTATCGAATTTGATGTGTCCAGTGGTTAATCAAACACGCGAGGCCGTAGCAGAGAACGATGGGTCGCCCGGTACCACGCTCTTCGTAGTAGATCGTGGTTCCATCAAAGCTTTGAAATGTTCCGGTTTTTTTGGGGATCTCGTTCAACATGCGCCTGAGTATATCTCGATTCTTATCCGTCGAGAAGAACGCGTATCCGCGTTTTCCCTATTTCAATTCTGTCGCCCGAGTGCAGGGGGATGGCATCTTGCGGTGCCGGCTGCCCATTGAGCCGAACATTGGATCCCGGTGCCGGCCGGAATGTCACTTTTCCTGCTGAGGTGTCGAGGAAAAACGAGGAATCTTGGGCGGACTCATCCAGCAGGGGAAGGTCAAACGAACGCGCGCCGACTTCTCGTGGGCCGTACCCGATGTGCCACGTGGTACCAGTCTGCACGCCCGAGATGAATTCAAGCTTCAGCACATTCGGGAACGGTCGGATGGCGCCTCCAGGGCTTCGATTTGGGAGCGTCTGCACTTTTGTGATCATGGCCGAGAGAATTTCGCGCCAGGTGAGAGCCTCGACCGCAACTTCGACCGAGCCGGTGAATTCGAAATCTTTGGTCTTCGTGGCGGGTACAACCTGTGGTTTTTCAAGAACTTCGATGGTCGTCGAGCCGACCGTGAATTTCAGGCCGGGATAAAGCACGACCTCTTGGTAGCGCCCGCCCTCCACCTTGATTTTATTGGAAGATCCAAGATCCACCAAAAGCCAATCGGACTCACGCCACTCGATGCGGGCGTGTTTGACCGACAGTTTGGTGTCCTTGAGGATCAAATCGCCCTCTTTGCGGCCAATGGTGAAACCTTCGCGAACCGGCGCTCGCGTGCCGCGATGGGGTCCCTCCAGGACTCGCAACAACAGCTGGGGCTGATCGGCCCGGTTGGCGGGGGCTTCTGCCAGAGCTCCTGGGTCTTGCCCAGAGTCCTGATTAGACGCCTGATCAGATGGTCGATCGGTCAAGTTTCACCTCAAAACCGCGTAAATTTACGCGTGCTTACAAAGATTCTGCACGTTTATGGCCATTCTTGGGAGTCTCAAGTGCGGGTCTGCCTTGTTTCTAGGCCCCGGGCATGTTACTCCAGTTCCTCCAGTTTAAACCTTGCTCCCGTCCTTGTCCGGAGGGGGCTTAAGCCCGAGAGTGGGCACAACCCGAAAGGATTGGACATGCAGCTTGAAAAGCGTCCGTACGTGCGTCCCTATGAAGTCGTTGTTCTGATGAACCCTGACGTTTCCGAGGACGATCAAAAGGCCCTCTTCCGTAAGAACAAAGCGATCATCGAAGAACAATTCGGTGGCGAAGTGAAGCATCTCGACACTTGGGGTAAGCGCAAGCTTGCAAACCCAATTGGCAAGAGCAAACAAGCGGTTTTCTTCCACTCGACATTCACAGCAGATCCAAAGGCAATTGCCGAGCTTGAGCGCACAATGCGCATCAACGACAACGTTTTGCGCTTCATGCACACGTCACTCGACGACCGCACGGATCTGACGAAATATGTTGAAGACTTCAAAACAGCATTGGCTGAGAGCGCGGCGCGTGAGCGTGAGCGTGAGGCGAAGTTCCAAGCTCGCAAAGCTGCTAACCGTGGACCACGTCGCGATGACGAAGGTGGACGCGGACGTCGTGAAGACTTCGGCGGCGGTCGTGGCGAAGACGACGGCGATGTTGATATGGAAGATGGAGAAGACGCGTAACTCGAGTTTCGAGTTAGAAGTGGCATGAGGAGGAAGGCGTGAGCGGAATCATCCGCCACATAGGACTCTGGATACTGGCGGCTGGTTTTAGCTGGGCGACAGTGATCCTTGCAGCGGGGCCGATTCGGGCTCTGCGCGTGTCTTCGCCTTTCTGGGTTTTTTGGCCCATGGTCCTTCTCATCGCGACGGGCTTCTGGTTCGCAGCCCCTTGGTTGGCTAGCGCAAAACTTGCGGCCCTTGGTTTTTTGGCCGTTGCAGTGGTGATCGGTCTCTTTACGGAAATCGAAAACCTCGGCGTCTCTCGTGGCTCGGCTGCGGGAGTGTCGGTCGCAGCCTTGGTGGCAGGTGTTGGAGTAGGCTTCGGAGCTTGGTGTCGCGAAATGCGAATCAGTCCGGCGACGTGGCTTTCGAAGTGGGTGGAAACAGCGTTGTCGAAAGTAAAAGAGGTCAATCCCTCAATCACTTTCGAGACCGAGCAGATCGTGGCTCAGCTTCCTTCGGCATTGATCATTCTTGGCTTGATCGCAATTGCGATTGCCGTGGTCAGCGAAGGAACTTGGCTCCGCGTGCTTGGTGCGCCATCTGACTGGAAGGCGAGTCGTTCGTGGACGGACTTCCGTCTCGCGGACTTCGCGATTTACGGTTTGATGGCGGTATTGCTGGCTTCGTTCACGCAACATGACGTGAAGTGGCTGACGGCAATTGGCCTCAATGGTTTGAACGTGTTCGTCGTTCTCTATTTTTTCCAGGGAATGGCGGTTGTGTTCAAAGCCTGCGACCACTTTGCGGTGGGACCGTTCTGGCGGGTGTTTTTGGGATTTATCCTGACCTTCCAGTTGGCTCTGATTGTGGCGGCCGTTGGAGTGGCGGACTATTGGGTGGATTTTCGCAATCGCCTGAATCGACCTCCGGTTCGAACGAAGACCAAGTCGGAAACGTGAGCACCAGGGTTTTTTGAAATTAGAAACGATTTGAAATTTAAAATTTGTACGAGGAGTTAAAATGAAGGTCATCTTGCAGAAAGACGTTAAGAATCTCGGAAAAGTCGGCGAATTGGTTTCCGTGGCTGCCGGCTACGCTCGTAACTTCCTGTTCCCGCGTCTTTTGGCGTCTGAGGCGACGGAGAAGCGCATGGCGGAATTCGAACACAACAAGCGTGTTGCGGAAGCCAAGCTGAAGAAGGTTCGTGGCGAGCGCGAAGAAGTCGTTGCGAAGCTCAAAGGTGTGAACGTTGTGATCAAGGCGACAGCTGGCGAAGCAGATAAGCTTTTCGGTTCCGTCACAAACAACGACATCTCGAACGAACTCGAAAAACTCGGTTTCTCGATCGATCGTCGTGACATCCACTTGGAAGAGCCCATCCGTGTTCTCGGTAGCCACAAAGCGATCGTGAAGCTTGGAGACGGCCTCGAAGCGACTGTCTCGATCGTTGTTGAACGCGCATAGTGCCATCTTCTTTATTGAAATGGGCTGCGTGAAGTGGCTGAAAAAGCCTCCAGGAAACTGGAGGCTTTTTTTGTCTGTGGACACAGCGGTCTTCGGGCTTAGCGCTTTGAGCCGATAAATACGCGATGTTTGATGACTTCGGAAGGCGCCGGTCTCACCTGACTTCTTGGCTCGAGATAACTTCGGCCAACGACAAGAAATGGCGCACCAGGTTCTAATCCGACAGGGTTGGCGGGAGTGGGCTCCGGTATTTCCAGACAATGCAGTCGGCCGGCGCAATCATACGAGATCATGTAGGCGTAGAGATTTTTGTAGGTTCTGGCTTTGACAGTTCCTGGCAAAACACCGGCGTGATAGAGCGCGCTTGCGGATGTGAGCTGGAGGTCTGAGACGCCCGCAATACCGGCGATCTTCTTAAGGTCGTAGATCGAGTGGTTGAAGTACGTGGCCTTTCCTGTCTGGCGGTGATTGACTCCCACTACAAGAACGAAGTCCTGAAGGCTTGAGACGCGAATCACGCCCGTGTCTCGAGAATAAAGCGCGTCGCGATTGTCTCCAGCGCAAGTTTCCTCGCCGAGAATACAATCCCAGCCCGTTTTCTCTGTGTATTTGACGGTCGAATTTGTGAACGCAAATTGGGCCCCGTAGCGTCGCTTGATGTCATTTACCAAGAGATCAAGAGCACCTTCGGCGTTTGGCAAGAGGGCGGACTCGCTGACACCTGTCAGGTCTGACTGGTAGCCGATTGTCGGCACGGGCGAGGGTGTGCTGTTGCTCGAAGGGCCGACCTTGACGACATAGAATGGACTTTCTGAGATGTAGCTGTCGAGTTCAGCCTGACTCTCTGGAAGCGCCATGCGCAATAACATAGTGAACTCATCGGCCGTAGCGCCATAGCCGAAATTGAATCTGTGCGAGCGACCATCTTTCGAGATTTCAACAGGAAGGGGAAGAAAGTTGATGGAGCTTTCGGAATGTCCCTGGGCCTTCAACATATTCAAGATTTGGTCTCGAGATTTGAGGTCTGGGGTCCATACAAGAACGGCGTATTCATTGAAGGGAAGGTCGTCTCCATCGAGATCCGTCGTTGAGATTTTTGCATTGTTAATCGAATCGCTAAGGCTGGCGAATTCCGTGGTCGAAGAGCCGGCTTTCATGAAGAGATACTGGGTGAAGGCGAAATAGTGGACCTTCGGAGCAGTTCGGAAGAACATCACAATGGATTCATTTTGCTCGAGCTGGAACGATTTAACGGGAAGACCGGTATCATTATTAGGAAAAACCGGAAAAGCGTATGGACTTGTCGGGTTGGAACCATAGCAGATGCCGACAGGCGCAGTGAAGCAGTCGACGACATCAAAATATCTCCAGTCACCGAGAGTATAGCTCCAGTCGCTTGGCAAGTTCTGTACGAAACGGTCACCAGATAGAGCGACGTTCGGATCAAACGCAAAGGCCGGTATGGCAAGGAAAGTGGCGGTCGAAGCCAAAAGAACGGAGACGAACCTTCGAATGAAATATGAAGCCATTGTTTCTCCCTCGGTTTGAGAGAGAAACACGGCGCGGCCAGAAAAAGTTGCGAAAGAAGTTGGAGGACTGCAGCCTACTTCGCGAGCGCGAATCTATTCGCTTTAAAACGTCTCATCTTGAGACACTAGGCGCAGTGCCGAGTGGTCCTCGATAGAGAGCGCGGTCTCCAGAGAAGGTGGGGCTTCTTCGAATGCGTCTTTGGCGTCGGCGAGGACGTCTTGCAAATAGGCCGCTAGCATCTCCCGGAGATCGTCCAGCGTCACGTCGGCAGTCGACCTTCCCGCTCCCGCTATGATGCGGCTTAGTTCTTCGCCGATAAGATCATCTGGCAAGCCAGATGCGGCGGACAGTTCTTCGATGAGCGCGGTTCCCCTCACGCCCCCCTCCTTGGTTGCGTCAAAGTCTTTCATACAAATGTAAGACAGGGTCATTCCAACTTGCGGTTAAAATTGAAGACAAGTTCTTAGAGTGCTTGGGCTAAGCAACCTGGACCCAAGTAGTGGGCGTAGAAGCCGCGCCCAGCCTTGAGCCCAGAGGAATTCTGCCTACAGCAGTGGGTGCGCGGCCATTGCCTTCAGACGTGCCCAGCGGCGATCGACTTCGCCTTGAAAGGCATTCAGAAGTGGGCGATTTCGTTCTTCGAGAAGCAGTTTGGATTTTCCCAGCTGTTTCAACCACACGTCGACGCCGACTTTTTTTCCAAGCGTCTCTGGGTCGTAATTGATTTTGGTGATTCCGTGCTCGATTTCATAGAGAGGGAAGAAGCAGCACTCGACGGCGTTTTGTAGGATGGTTTGACCGAGTCGTTCTTCAGATCCCCAATTTAATGGGCAGGTGATTAAAATTTTTCCGAACGCGAGTCCTTCGTTTCGTGCATACCACTCCGCCTTGGCAGCCTTTTCGATGAGATCGGTTCCGTACCCTTCGATCCCGGTAAAGACATAGGGAATTCCGGTGGCGGCCATAATCGCGACGGTGTCTTTGTGGTGAAAAGACTTTCCCGAGTGACTTGTGCTAGTCGCGCGGCCCATGGGAGTGGTGTAACTCAGCTGACCGCCGGTGTTCATGTAGCCTTGATTGTCGTACTCAAGAACAATCATCCGATGGTTGCGTAGCGCTGTTCCGATGGTTGGCCCCATGCCAATATCCATCCCGCCGTCGCCTGTAATCATCACGAAGGTGAGATCCTCGCTGACTTCTATTTCGCCCCGGCGCCTTCGCTCATGAAACATTTCGACGAGCCCCGAGAGCGTTGGCGCACCATTTTGAAAGAGGTTGTGGAGGTAGGTGACTCGATGCGAGCTAAAGGGATAGTCGGTCGTCACAACCATCGCACAACCGGTGTGGTAGAGTACCACCACGTCGCCCTCAAGGCCTTTAAAAAACTGATCAAGGCCCGAGAAGATTCCGCATCCTGGGCAAGCGCCGTGACCGGGAGCAAGTCGTTTTGGTTTAGTGGCAAGTTCTGCGATATCGGCGATCGTGACCTGGAGTTGGCCGTTCTCAAGCTGTTTGGTTTTCACGAGCCCGGGTGAAACATCAGCTTGTGAGAGAGGAAGAAGCACCTGCGGAGGGAGAGTTTTTTTCGAACCTTCGCGCAGTCCAACGAAACCGAACGTGGGGACTTCGCCTGGGTTTTTAAGAGCGCGGAAGCCTTCTTCATAGAGGGCGACGGCATCGTCTTCGCGAAAATCCCGTCCCCCGAGTCCAAACACACGGCTGATGGCCTGTACGTCACAGTGATGATCTGCAAGCAGGGCCGAGCGCACCTCGTGTGAGAGCGGACCGCCAGACGAACCCGGCGTGTCACTGCGCTCGGCGATGACGACGACCGGGATTCGATGAGTGATCTTCTGAAGCTCAACAGAGGGAAACGGTCGCAGCAGGTGAGGCTT
Source organism: uncultured Pseudobdellovibrionaceae bacterium (assembly GCA_934277865.1). Lineage (GTDB taxonomy): Bacteria > Bdellovibrionota > Bdellovibrionia > Bdellovibrionales > JAMPXM01. Next base: position 10,110 of record CAKQVW010000007.1, read on the forward strand.
GATCAGGCCAACTTTTTTGCCTTCGGCGCGAAGGCGGTCGACGGCATCCATCGCCGTTTCGGCAGCAGAGTTAAGCACAAACAGGGCAACGTCTGCGTCCTCGCACTTGTAGGCCTCGAGGCGCTTGTAGCTGCGTCCAGTGAGTTGATCAAATTCGATGACAACTTCGTCGAAGACTCTGGCGGCCGCCTCATGCGCAACGTGAAGCTGGTACTTGTTATTGATGAGGTCCGGATCGTTCATGTAGGGACCAAAGGTGACCGGATTTCTTGGGTCGAGGCTTGTATGCGTGTCTTGGCGACTGCCTAAAAACCGATTTGCATCGTCTTTTTTTGAGAGAACTTTGACGGATCGTCGCTGATGGCTGGTGAAAAAACCGTCGCTGACCACCATCACCGGAAGTCGCACGTCGGGATGTTCGCCCAAGCGAATCGCGATGAGGTTCATGTCGTAGACAGCCTGAGGGTTTGGGGCGAGTAAGATCAGCCAACCTGTTTGCAGGGCGAACATGAGATCCGAGTGGTCGCAACGAATGTCGAGCGGTCCGCTGATGGATCGTGTGACAAGATTGAGGACCATGGGTAGTCGACTGCCCGATTGCACCGGCAGTTGCTCGAGGCTGTACAGGAGTCCGTTGGCACTGGTGGCGTTTAACACGCGACCGCCCCCCGTAGAGGCGCCGAAACAGGCGCCAGCGGCGCCGTGCTCACCGTCCGCCGGCAAAAGCACGGTCGAAATTTCTCCACGAGATTTCATTGCATCAAGAATTTGTGCGATCTCGGTAGAAGGCGTGATGGGATAAAAGCCCATGAAGTGAAAGTCGATGGTTTTTGCAGCCTCTGCTGCGGCCTCGTTGCCAGTAAGAAGCTTGGTTTCTTGTTGGGCGCCGTTCGAGTTACTCATTTTTCTTTTTCCGAATCTCTGGGAAATGGTGGAGGGATTTATCGGCTTCTGAAATTTCGTCTTCTGGCACTGGAATGAGCGCGTTCACAGGGCAGGCCGTAACGCACTTTTGACAACCTTTGCAGTACTGGTAGTCGATGCCTTTGAGCTTGGCCGCTCCGTCTGCTCCGCGCTCCCAGGAGAAACAGAGATCCGGACAAACCATGTCACAGTACCCGCAGTGAAAACAGAGTTCGCGGTCAAGTTTAGGAACAGTGCCTTTTCGGCTGGCGCTGTTGTCTTTTAAGACAGAGTTTCCAGGATTCAGGATGACGCCACCAATTGGTGCATTGGCGTACCCAAGTCTTGGTTGAATAGCAGAAAGTGGTTCTGACTTTTTTGCAGAAAACTGATTGGCATGAACCAGCTTTGGCCTGGCGGATTTTGCGGCCTTACGAAAGACTGTTTGGTTGGCCTTTTTAAGACTCTCGGGAAGTCGATCAAAGAAGCGCAGAAAATGAGACTCGAGAACATGCTGCGGAATTTCGGGAAGAAGCGGCACACATGCCCCCAGCATCGCGGTGTTCAAGCTGCTGGAATGAAGTCCGTTTTTGTCGGAAAGGGCTCTCGCATCGATCGTGGTGAGGCTTCTCATCTTTGTTCCGCTAGGGAATGTCAGTCGGCGCGCCGGCTTGGAAGAATTCACGACGACGTCCGAGTCTTCCGAGAGGCCTTCTAGAATTTCAGGATGTGTTGAGATCAGAGATTCGTGGAAGATGACGAGGAGGTGAGGATGCCGAATTCCCGAAGCGTTTCGGATTTCTTGGCCCTCGGTTGAGAGCCGAACAAATGATCGAACAGGAGTGCCGCGTTTTTCCGAACCGAAGCTGGAAAAATGATTTCCACTGTATCCCATTCCGAGGACGGCGGCCTCGGCGAGTATCTTTCCAGCAGAGTTGGCGCCTTGTCCTCCGATGGCCTCCAGCCGAATCGCCAGTTTTGTGCGAGCCGACTTTCGGGGGGCGGGAGAATGGCGCCTGAAAAGAGAGTCAAACATCCGTGAAAGGATATCGGACTCCCTATCAGGCTGTCAGCTTCGACTAGGCTGACGGGCTTTGGCCTGGACCTGGTCCGCGGCGATACGGAGGATTTTGCTGGGGAGGTGGCGGAAGTGGGTGTTCGGCGCCGCCCTCTTCGAGATCGGTGAATTTACCGATATTCGATTCCCAACGCAGACGAACGGTGCCGACAGGCCCGTTACGCTGTTTTCCGATGATGACTTCGGAAATGCCTTTTACGTCGGGGTTGTCGCGATCGTAATAGTCTTCGCGGTAAAGCGACATGATCAAATCGGCGTCCTGCTCGATGGAGCCCGATTCACGAAGATCCGATACCTGTGGTCGGCGATCGCTGCGGCCTTCGGAGCCACGGTTGACCTGTGCCAGCGCAATCACCGGAACCTGCAGATCCTTGGCGATTGCCTTTAAGCTTTGCGAGATCTCGGAGACCTCGCGTTCGCGGCTGTCAGCTTTTTGGCCGAGCTTCATCAGCTGCAAGTAGTCGATCATGATCATATCAAGACCGTAACGCGCTTTGATCTTTCGAGCCTTGGATCGAATTGTCATAGGAGTGACAAAGCTGGCGTCATCGATGAACAGATTGGTTTCGCCAATCTTCGTCGCTTTGTCGATGATCCGTTGCCAGCCAGCATCACTCAATTTTCCGGTACGGAGGTCGCTCAAACCGACACGCGCTTCGCTGCCAAGTACACGCATCATCATTTGATCGCGATTCATCTCGATCGAAAAATACAGAAGCGATTTTTTCTCACGAAGTACAACGTGAGTTGCGATGTTCAGCGAGAAAGCCGTTTTACCCATAGAGGGACGGGCCGCGATAATCGTCATCTCGCCCTTCTGGAATCCTGCGGTCATCTTGTCGAGGGCTTTAAAGCCGCTGGCCACACCGGTGACATCGTTGTCGCGTTCGGAAAGCTCGGTGAGTTTGTTCATTCCCGAGCGGACGAGGTCCGCTGCGGCTACCGGGCCGTCGACTTGCTTTTCGTCATTGAGTTTAAAGATGCGACCTTCGAATTCATCGACAAGACCTTCAACGGACTCGAAGTCATTGGTGTAGGCCTTTTCGACCATCTCTGTTCCGCAGGCGATGACCTTACGAACGGTCGACTTTTCTGAGACGATTTTCGCGTAGTGTTCGATATTCCCGGCAACCGGGAAGGTGTTCATCATCTCTGCGAGATAAGCTTGGCCGCCAATAGCCTCGAGTTCGTGACGAATGGCGAGTGCGTTGGACACGGTGATCGGGTCGATGGGCTCGCTTTTCATGGCGAGATCACGAAGCACGCCAAAGATTTTTTTGTGCGAAGGTTTGTAGAAGTCCTCTTCCGTAATCAGGAACGAGACGTCATCCCATGAGTTCGGATTAAGAAGGAGGCCACCCAAGACGGCCTGCTCGGCCTCGTTGTTGACGGGCTGAACGCGATCTTTTGGCTGTTTTTCGAACGGCCGGTCGTATTGTGCCATGGTTCCTCCCTCTCCAGAAACATCACGGACGGACCGGATATGTCTAGATTTGGTGCGCAGATATCTAGAGAAAAGATGCGGGGTCCGTCTAGAAGAGCGTCAAGTTGACCCGCTGGTGCTGCCTGTGTGGCTTGGAAAGGAAGATCTCATCTAGGATTGTTGATTACCCTGTGGAGATCTAGGTGGAGAACACAAGCCTCTCGAAATCAAATCTTGAGGCCTGGACTTCACCTTCAGTCGCTGCCCCTAGCTCGGAAGCTTGAGGCGAGCGGCTGAAATCGGACCGCGTTTAGAGATCGCGCGCCGATGTGCGCTTGATGCGGATTTTGTAGCTGTCGATTTTTTTCTTCAGCGTGTTGCGGTTGATACCAAGAAGCTGGGCTGTTTTCACTTGATTGCCGTTGCGAGACTGAAGAGCGAGCTCGATGAGTGGTTTTTCCACTTGCTCGAGAACGATGTCATAAAGACCCGAAAGCTCGATGTTTGCATCGCGCTGCTGTTGGAAGAGCACTTCAAGTTTGCTTTTTACCAGCTTCTCGAGGCTAACCGCTTGAAGGTTTGCAACGAAAAGGTTGTCTGACGAGTTGAGGTTTGGAGTTGTCAGGTTAGGCGCCATATTGCGCTCGTTTGTCATGCCTTGAGCCGACGTAACCAATCCCTTGTAGGGCACTTCACGCGTAAGATCACGGCCTAGTTCACGAGTCGTTTCACGATTCACGCCGTTCATTCCAGTGGTCGGAGTCTCAACTGCCATTGATGGGTCCATTCTTCAGTTTGTGGTTGATGTTAGTTTTTAATTTCAAGTTGGTTTGTTTCGGCTCGGAATCCATTCCTCACCGCCACATACGTCGAGGCCTGCTGCATCGACCGATTCCGAGAGGTGCCAGCCCAGATGGGGCGCCGCTTGGTCGGTTCGAAGTCTCAAACTCCGCGAGTGTGGGCAGACCAGATAAACTTGTGCAGTTGAGTTTGCAAGCGCGCAGGGCATTTTGATGCAAGAATTTTGGTCGCAAGCCATTTCGCGTCGATCCGCCGGTGGGCCGGACTGAACAAAACCTCAGTTTGTTCGAACAGTTGGTTTTTTTCCGCGAAATTTTGGGCCCATAAAAAATCGTCTTCGGAACAAATGACGAATTTGAATTCCGTGTTGACAACCGAAAATTCAGGGTTGCTTGGCAAGTTTGACAGGTGAAAAGAATCCGCAGCGCCGGAATCAGGTGTTTTGACGTCGATGATCTTTTTCACCCGAGGGTCCACCTTCGTGCAGTCAAGAGATCCGCTGGTCTCAAGCGAGACCTTGTAGCCGAGATCGCAGAGGCGCTTCATGAGCTCGTGGCTCGCCGGCTGGAGCAGAGGCTCTCCTCCGGTCAGGCAGACGTGTTTGCCGGGATGGGACTGGACTTCCGCGATCAGGGAGTCCACCGAGCGCACCTGGCCCTGGTAGAAGGCGTAGGTCGTGTCGCAGTATCGGCACCGCAGGTTACAGCCCGAGGTTCGAATGAACACGGTCGGGTACCCGACCCAGGAGGTTTCGCCTTGGATACTGTAAAAAACCTCGTTGATTTTCAAATCTGCCATACAGGGCTGCTACGGAGAGCCGCTACTAAAGTCAAGTCGAGCGCCACGAGGCTAGGAAGGTTTGCCAGAATCCGCATAAACTGGAGGGCATGGGTGTTAGTTTGCGTTCGTCGAAGTCGTCTCAGAAGTTTGTTGGTCGTCTGCGCCGTGATGTTATCGGCATTATGTGGATTGCGGCCGGGGTTTTTCTCGCTCTCGCTTTGGCGACTTTTCACCCTTCTGATCCTTCTTTCAATTCGACTGGCAATGGCCTGGTGGCGCGCAACGCGTGCGGCTTCGTCGGAAGCTTCTTGGCGGATATCTTGTTTCAGGGCTTCGGATTGGGCGCGTGGCTATTTGTTTACGGATGTGCCCGATTGGCTTGGCGCACGTTCTCGGATCACCAGGGCGCCTTCCTCGCGCGTTTGGCTTGGGGTATGTCGCTACTTCTGACGACGTCGTCGCTCTTAAGTCTGCATCTTCCAATGGAAAAGGTCTTCGGGGGTCATATTCCTGTCGGCGGGCTTTTCGGCGCGGTTCTCGTGAAGGGATTGGTGGCGGTGTTGAACTCGGCCGGTGTGGCCGTGCTGCTGTGGACCTTGGCGCTGATTTTAGCTGTGTTTTATTCGGAACGATCGGTGGAGGATTGGGCCGACACAGTTTCCGGAGCATTTCGCCGAGTTCAGGTGGCCCTGATCTCGGGCTGGAAGGCGATTGAGAAGTCTTTTGAGCGACAGTTTGAATCCAGTGTCGCAGCGGCAAAAGCGCGTGCGGCAAAGGAAAAAGAACAGGCCGCCGAGAAAGCGTCAGAGAAAGCGGCCGTGAAACTTGCGGCCAAGGCAGCTGAGAAATCAAATGAGGGCTCGCCCGAAAGATCTCTATTTGCCAAAGTTGCATCACTCAGAACGCAGCTTAAGTCTGACACGGACTTCGAAGACGAGGCGGAAGACACCGAAGACGACTTCGAAACAGAAGATGACGAGTCGCAAGACGCTGAGTCAGCGGCCCCCGTTAAGACGGTGGTCACCTCTCTCAAGCGTCGTCCGGTGAAACTGCAAACGAAAGTGAACCGAGTGATCGAGAACTGGAAGCTTCCAGACCTCTCGGTTTTGGAAGACCCACCCGCAACACGTGTGCGCGTTGATAAACGAGAAATCGAAGAGAAAGCGCAAATCATTGTCGATAAACTCGGGAAGTTTGACGTGGGCGGAGATGTCGTTGCCGCGAAGTCCGGCCCTGCCGTGACGCTGTTTGAGTTTCGTCCAAATGCGGATGTGCAATTGACGTCAATCACAAACCGCGCTGACGATTTAGCCTTGGCGCTGAGTGCAGAATCGCTTCGAATCATTGCGCCGATTCCGGGCCGCGATGTCGTTGGAATTGAGACCTCGAACGCCAATCGCGAAACAGTTTACTTGAAGGATATCCTGGCGGATTCCAAGTTCTGGAAAGAGGACACGGTTCTCCCAATCTGCTTAGGTCGCGAAGTCGATGGGACTCCGCGCGTTGTTGATCTGCGATCGATGCCGCACATGATGGTCGCCGGGCAGACGGGCTCTGGTAAGTCGGTTTTTGTGGTTTCGAGCATCACTGGCTTTGTGTTCCGACATTCACCCAAAACGCTTCGCATCGTGTTGATTGACCCGAAACAAGTCGATCTCACATTGTTCAATAATATTCCCCATCTTCTGATGCCGCCGATTTGCGAGCCGAGAAAGGCCGTGATCGCACTTCGTTGGGGCGTGAAAGAGATGGAAAAACGAAACCGATCGTTCAATCGATTCAAGGTCCGCAAGCTTGAGGAGTTTAACGAGGCCGTCGCGAAGCTCACCAAGGCGCAGATCGAAGAGCACTCGCAGATCAACACTGATCTTGAAATTCAAAATCGCAAGAACGAGATGTACTACTTCACTCCGCAGCCGTTCATTGTCTATGTCATCGAAGAGTTTGGCGATTTGATGATGGTCGACAAGCAGCACGTGGAAGAGGGTGTCGTTCGTCTGACGCAGATGGCGCGTGCGGCGGGGATTCACTTGATTCTCGCTATGCAAACACCGCGAAAAGAGATCGTCACCGGCCGAATTAAGACTAACATTCCGGGCCGGGTAAGCTTCAAGGTTCCTGGTTTCTTGGATTCCAAAATTATTTTGGATGAGAAGGGCGCCGAGCGCCTTCTGGGACGAGGGGACATGTTGTTCCTTTCCCCAGGCGTTTCAAAACCGCAGCGCCATCATGCTCCGTGGTTGACGAACGAGGAGATCGAGAAAGTCGTAAAAGCTTGGTCGGATCAGGCTGAGCCGCAATTTGACGAACTGGCAATGCGTGCACTTGAGGGCGGCGGCGACGGCGAAGGCGGTGCCTTCAATGGTGGCGGCAGCGGAATGGCTGGCGGCGACTTCGGTGACGAGGGAAGCAGCGACGAGATGTATGATCAAATTCTGGCTTGGGTTGCAGGGCAGAAAACAGTGAGTGCGTCTTTGATTCAGAGAAAATTCGGCCTCGGGTATCCCCGTGCGAGCCGCCTGATCGACCAGTTTGAAAGCCAGGGCGTCGTTGGACCTGCCAATGGTTCCAAGCCAAGACAGGTGTTGATTCAACCAATGCCCGCACCCTAAAGCTGCGGGTTTTCCCTAGCTAAAGGTCCTAACGCAAGACCGATAGGCTCCTCTGTTTGATTCGACCGATTGACTCGACTGACGTCGGTGGGATGATCGAACGCATAGTTCGATTAAGCCTTAAAGCGATTCAAGGAGGATCCTATGCTTAAGTCTCTTATGGCCGCGATGTCGGCTCTTGTATTGGCAGTCTCTGTAGCTCCTGCGACGGCGTCGGCAGAGTGCCCGATGGCAGAAAAAGCAACTGAACTTGCCGTTGTTTTCTCGCAACCAGTTATGCAAGCAGCGGCCATCCAGTCGCAAGTTTCGGCGACTATGCTTAAGTGGAAAGTCGGCGACAAAGCGGACTACAAAATGGCTGGCGGTTTCATCAATGGAACCGTGAAGTCATTTGTTCGTGAGGACAACGGAACCGAAATCTGGGTTCAGCAGGACATGGATATGGGCTTCCTTGGCAAACAAAAGGTGGAAATCCTTTTCGACAAAGCGACTGGCCAAGTGAAAAAACTTTTGGCGAATGGCCAAGAGCAGCAGCTTCCCAGCACGTCGAACATCGAAGTTGTTGAAACGAAAGAAGACCGCGTGACTGTTCCTGCAGGAACATTTGACGCGATCTACGCGAAAATCAAAGACCGTGACAATGGTCAAATTCAAGAAGCATGGGTCAACCCACAAGAAGTTCCAATCACAGGCATGGTGAAGGCGATTGCTGACAGCCAGCTTGGCAAAATCAACCAAGAGCTGACAGCGAAGTCATTCGCTCCGTAAGCATCGCAGCTTGAAAAAAGCCAGAATAAGTCCGATCTTGCGAGAGCAGGGTCGGACTTTTTGTTTTTGGAGGACTTGGTGGTTTTCAGCTGGAATGTATCGGCCATTTTGCTTGCGATCGTGATTGTCTCCTCGGCTACACTCGCCTCCCCGAAGTCCGCAATGAACGCTCAGCTAGAACAGGCCCGCGAGCTGGTGCTTAAGGGTGAAAAGTTAGAAGCACTTTCAGGCTTGTCGAAGTTCTATAAGGGTGGCTTTGAGGCGTCGGCCAAACCGTCACAACGGACGGAGTTTCTAAAAACGTGGGAAGAAATCGCCAATCTTTTTCTGACGGACAAGGCGCAGAATCATTTTTCTTTGGCGGAATCGCTGTGGATGAGTCGTCCGAAAGAAGCGGTCGAGTTTCTTCAGACGGCGTCACAGCAAGAGCCCGGAAACCTACAGATTGCCATCCTCGGAGCTCGGTCGGCCCTTCGCGCACAAGACTGTGTACGTGCTGATGCTTTCTCAAAAGAGGCGGAAAAGATTTTTGCGCCAGGTTTAGAGGCACGGTTGGTTCGACTGCAGGCTCAGCTCTGTGCACTTCGAACTCTTGCGCAGGCGCCGGCGCTGACTATCAAGCCGCTTTCGGATGCCGGTGAATTTTGGCGGGAGTTTGATTCTGCGGTCCGTGCATTGGTGGTCGGCGATCTTTGGCGCCGCGGGGAAGTAAAAGCTGCCAAGGCTGCTGTCACTGCGTGGGAGACACAGGCCGCGTCTGACCCGGAGATGTGGTATTGGAAGTGGAAGGTTTCGGACGCGGAAACCGACGACATTGGAAGTAAAAGCTCAAAAACATCTGGCCGTGGCGCTAAGGCGAAAGACCGAACGGCTGCTCGTAGCTATTTACGGATCTGTAACGAGCTAACTCCGCGCAGACGAAAAAGCTTCTCTATGCATCCCGAGCTCTGTTTATGGACAGAAACCGTTGAGTCCGATCTCAAATCGGGGGAGAAACAAGGACTATGAGATTCGGATTCTTAAGCCTCATGCCCTTGATCGTGACATTCGGAGTTTTCACAGGCTGCGGCGTGAAGGGGAAACCACTTCCGCCACTTGAGCCGCCGACGATTGGGCGCGGGGCCCCTAGTTACAAACGAACGGCCGAACAGGCCAAGCCTAAGGAAATTCCGAAGGTGAACCCTTCTCCAGTTCCTGATGGCAGAGGCCGTTAATGGGCTTAACCGGATGAATATGAGCAAACGTAAAATTCCAGTCGAGAAGATCGTAGCTGCTGGCAATGACTTCGTGTTTGTCTTGGCGGGCCGCGACGTTGCCGAGGGCTGGGCGCCTTCGCAGCAGCAGGTTCGTGCGATCTGTGATCGGCATTTTGGAATCGGCGCAGATGGCTTCGTGGTGATGAAGAAACTGGCGGATCACCAGTACGAGTGGTCGTTCTTCAACAGTGATGGCTCGTTTGCGGCGATGTGTGGAAACGCCGCTCGTGCCGCGGCTTGTTTTTTGCGCGAAACGAAATGGCCCGTCGAATTGAAAACTGGTTTTGGCGCAGTGAAATTAGAGGCGCTGACTTTGAACGAGTTTCGTGTCGAGATCGACTACTCGACAAAACGTCTCCAGCAAACTCCGATCGAGGTGGATCAGGCTGGTTCGACTGTCCTATTTGCCCAGCCGGTTTTGATCGACACGGGCGTTCCGCACGTCGTGATAGAAGTGACAGACAAGGATCTTTCTTTGAAGAATGATTCGATGGACCGCGCACTTGCTGCGCCATTTCGATGGCCGAAGGAAGCGGGCTCCGCAGGGGCCAACGTGACATTCTTTCGACGGACAGCCGCCACCGCGATCGAGGCAGTGACATTTGAGCGTGGAGTTGAGGACTACACCCTCTCTTGTGGAACAGGTGTGTTGGCGGCGGCCGTGGTTGCGTCGGGTGCTCTTCAGAGTGGAAAGTGGACACACGCGATTGAGGTTCAAAATCCCGGTGGTTTGTTGCGGGTGGATTCTAAAGACTTCCCCAGAAGCCTGTTATTGACGGGACCGGCGCGCTTAGTTTTTCAAACCGAACTGGAATACGACTTTGGATCTAAAGGCGAGGAGTAATGATGAAAAAGTTTGAAGGAGTCTTCACGGCTCTCGTGACACCTTTCAAAAATGGCGAAGTCGATTGGGCGTCGCTGAAATCTTTGGTTCGCATGCAGATTGAGGGCGGCGTCCAGGGCCTCGTGATCAGCGGAACGACGGGTGAGAGTCCGACGATTTCTCTTGAAGAGACAAAAAAGATTTTCGACTTCGTTCGTGGAGAATCGGGTGGTGTGCTTCGGCTGGTGGTTGGCACCGGCTCGAATAGCACGTCGACGACGATTGCGACGACAAAACAGGCGCAATCGTGGGGTGCGGAGGCGGCACTCGTGGTGGTGCCGTACTACAACAAACCTTCGCAGCGCGGCCTTCTAGAACATTTTACGGCGATCGCACGCGAAGGCGGATTGCCTGTGATTCTCTACAATGTACCTGGCCGCACCATCACCAAGCTGGAACTTCCGACGATCCAGAAGCTGGCGGAAGTCCCTGGCATCATCGCGATCAAGGAAGCAAGCGGAGACATTGAATTTGGAAAATCCATCGCGCAGTCGACGGGGCTTTTGCTTTCCAGCGGAGACGACGGCACGTGTTTCGCTCTTGCGGGCGTTGGTGGTCGTGGTGTGATTTCTGTGATCTCGCATCTTATTCCAAAAGAGTTTTCAAATTGGATGAAGCGTGCGGCCAGCGGTGAGAGCGAAAAGGTTTCGCAGGAGTTTGCGACGAAATATGGCGCTTTGAATAACGCGCTCTATGTAGAGGCAAATCCGATCCCTGTGAAATACGCGCTTTGGAAAATGGGAGTGATCGCAAGTCCGGAGCTTCGTTTGCCGCTGACGGCGCTGGATGAATCGCATCGCGCCAACTTAGACGCTCTTCTGAAGCAGGGCGGCCTCGTATGAAAACGGTCATCGTCGGCCGGTCCGGGCGAATGGGAAAAGAAATCGAGGCAGTGGCCTCGGAGTTTGGTTTGACCATTGTCGGCGGTGTCGGACGCGAGGCAGGCCTGGCAAAGTGTCTTGCGGCAACTCCAGGTGTGGAGGTCGTGATCGACTTTTCGTTACCTGTCGCAACGGATGAGGTGCTGAAGGCCTGCGTGCAGGCTGGGGTCCCGCTGGTTTCCGGAGTCACAGGGGTATCGGAGAATGATCGTGTGCTGATGAAGAAAGCGAGCGAGAAAATTCCGATCCTCTATTCGGCCAATATGAGTCTTGGAATTCAGATTCTGGCGAAAGCTCTTGAGAGCCTCAAGGGTGTTGAGGGTTTCGACCTTTCCATGGAGGAGTTCCATCATCGCCACAAGCGCGATCGTCCAAGCGGAACCGCTCTGCTTTTGGATGATGAGCTGCAAAAGCGAGTCGGGCGTCGCGCCGGCGAAATTGTAAGCCTTCGCGGTGGTGGGATCTTCGGGGAGCACCGCATTTACGCGATGTCGGAGTCGGAGGTTTTGACCTTCTCGCATCAGGCTTTGAATCGGGCTGTTTTTGCACGAGGGGCCTGTCGTGCGGCGCGTTGGATTGTGGGCCGTTCTCCGGGCCTCTACAGCCTGGCGGATCTGCTGGAAAAAGCGTGAAGGTGGCCGCATCAGGTGCTAGACCAAGGTCATTCACCCATTCGAGAGTCTAACGCTCCTAGAGAGGCATAGAGATGAAATTTTTCATCGACACAGCAGACATTAAAGAAATCCAAGAAGCCAATGAACGTGGTTGGGTCGACGGTGTTACGACGAACCCGACATTGGTCGCAAAGACTGGAAAATCCAACGCCGACTGCATCGCGGAGATTTGCCGCGTTGTTAAGGGGCCTGTTTCAGCAGAAGTCGTAAGCCTAACCGCTGACAAAATGTACGCAGAAGGCCGCGAGCTCGCGAAGATCGCGGACAACGTCGTCGTAAAAATCCCGATGTGCGAAGAAGGTCTGGTTGCGGTTCGCCGTTTTGCGGCTGAAGGCATCAAGACCAACGTCACGTTGGTGTTCTCGCCTCTGCAAGCATTGATGGTCGCAAAAGCTGGCGCGTCTTTGGTCTCGCCATTTGTGGGTCGTCTCGACGACATCTCGTCAACCGGGATGGAGCTGATTGGCAATATGAAGACCATTTTCGACAACTACGATTTCAAGACAGAAATCCTGGTCGCGAGTATCCGTCACCCTATCCACGTGCTGGAAGCCGGTTTGATTGGAGCTGACATCGTCACTTGCCCACTCAAGGTGATTAAGCAGCTGGTTAATCACCCGCTCACAGACGCGGGTATTCAGCAGTTCCTCAAAGATGCGGAGAAGGTTCCGAAGTGATTTTCGGTTCTCTGACGATTTCGTTTTTTAAAAGGCTCACAGTATTGATGAGCCTTTTTTCGTTTACGCTTCTATCAAGCTGCGCGACCACGAACGGAATTAAAAACGTCATGCTGCCGCTTGCGGTGGTGCGGAAAATCGTGATGGACAACATCCCGGGCGGAGTTCGCAAAGAGAGCATGAACGGCCGGGAGATCACGAGCCAGTATTTCGACGCCAAGGAGATGGACGTTCCATCGGAGACGGCGCGCGAACGAGGTCGAGCTGTTGTTACGATCTTGGGTTCAAGAAGACCTTATACAATTCAGGTAGTTGTGACGCGAGAGAAGCGTCGTAAGGGATCGAAGAAGAACTACGACAAGCTTGGCGAAGATGCGGCTCTCACAAAGGCCGTCCGCAAGCGTATCAAAGACGCCTTGGATAATCGTCCAGCAGATATCAACGTCATTGACGATTTTCGGGCATTTTGAATAGCCTAGATTAGTCACTCGGATTGTGACCGTTCTTAGCTTTGTCCGGCCAATTGGATGGTGGATGTAGGCGGGGATGAAACTCAGGGATCGAGCATCTTGTGATTTCAGCGGCTTTGACATTTCTCAACCGCAATTCCGTTTCCGTCGTCATGACGGCATCGGTGCTTGGTCTATTCGGCGTTTGGGTTGCCGTACCCGAGTCTTCCACTCTTGATGGTTTGTATGAGCGTTACTTGGCGAAAGAAGAACTCAAGCCAAGAGTTTTCGAAAACGGTATCGCCGTCCGATTAAATCGTGAAGCTCCACCTGTTGCGGCTCTTGAAGAGGCGCTTCGTGAACAACCGTGGACCACGATCGAAAGCAATCCTTCGACAGGCATCGCGGCCATCGCCCTTCATGTTGGCACTTCGCAAGTCGCGCAAGCGTCCGAAGCCATGGCATCTCGGATCTTGGCGTCGAACCGACTGCTGTGGGATCGCATCGAAAAGCACCAAGGTGTCGTTCGCCAGATCGTAACATCGGGGCCGTCGATCGGCGTTCCGTTGGCCTATCCGCCACGTGCTCCGTCGGCTGTTCTGCCAAATCTGCAGACAACTCCGATTGCGCCTCCGGTGCGTGTGGCAAGACCAAGTGGCATCCGCGAGGGTGTTTCGTTTGCGCAGGCTCAGGGCGCAAGGACGTCGACACTTTCGAAAACCAATCGCCGTCTTGAAGAGCTTTCGATTCAGCCGACGGACTCTGCTTCGCCAAAAACGATTTCACTTTCGAAGACGGGACTCACTCGCGATCAGCTGTTGGCCGCATTGTTTTTGCCATTTTCTGACAGCAACCCAAATGGAAACAAGCCTTCGGCGTCGAGAAACATCTTTCAGCCCAATCCCATTAAACCAGTCGCATCTACACCATCATCCGGGACGACCATCGCGTCGGCCTCTCGGGCTTCTGCCTCTCAGCGTGTGAAACCAGAGCCGACTTTGTCGGAGAACCAGGGCGCACGTGAAATGACGGTGGCTGAAGTTCGCGAGATCGCGGCACGGGCGAGCGGAGCGCTGGCGCCAGCCGGCCGACAGATCATGATTCGTGGTCCGCTGGAACTCTCTGGTGGACTTGCGTTGACACATGCACGAGACCGAATCGCCGTGGTGCGCGAGTCACGTGGTCAGTTTATCGAATCAGGATCGGTTTGGATTCGCGAAGCGCGCTACGAGATCTTCGTCGAGTCGATGGAAGGTCATCTGGTTGCGGAAGTTCGTTCTCCTCAAGGAGAGGTCGTTGGCCGCGGGCAGATCGCACTTTCCAGTTTAGAGACCTCGGATCAGCGCAAGACTCTTGAAGGTGTTGTTTTAAAGGTTCAGCCGGTCGCGACAGGAATTGCGGGACGTGTGCAGTCTGCATATTCGTCGTCCTCGACTGGAACGTCATCAGGGGCTCGCTCGGTCTCGCGTGGAATTGCTGGCGCCCAAGTCGATTTTCTTCAGACACCTTCCGGAACTCGTACAGTCAGTGGTGGAATGTTTGAAGAGGCGAAGTTCGCAGAGGGCTCGCGAGTGATTGCGTCAGTTTCTGCGAAAGACCATTGGCCGACTTTGGCGAACCTCATGACAGGAATCGAGCCCGTCGTTCCAGTCTTTTCAAAGAAGATGATGGAGGCTTTTGTATCGTTGACGGCTCCTCCCGACATTTCTCCACGCGCGCTTGATGAACTCAAAGAGGAAAAGGGTGTTGTTTGGGGTCGCGTGACAAGAGGTGCGAACCCTGTATCTGGCGCGACAGTCGAAGTTCTTACAGAAGGAATCGGCGAGCCTGTCTATTTCAATGACTTGATGTTGCCCGATCCGAAGATGAAGGCGACTGGACCAAGCGGATTGTTCGCAATTCCGGCGGCATCGGAAGGTCTGCATGCGCTTCAGGTGCATCTCGGTAAGCGAATTTCTGATCCTGTGTACGTCCAGGCGCAGGCCCAGAGCGTGGTCGCACTTGAATTAGATGTTTTGAAAGCGTCGGAAGTTGAAGGTCGGGTCTACGAGGCGTTCCGCCCTGAAAAGGCGATTGAAGCCGAACTTCGAGTGATGGGCCACGTGAAGTCTCGGCGAATGAATATTGCCGCAAGCTTAGACTCGCAAACGGCGTCGATCGTGAAGCTTGCTCATCTCGGTATGCCTTCAATACTCGATGTCGCGGCCGGCGCGGAGTATCTGGCTGTCCGTGTGATTCAGAATCCTGAAACGCGTTATCTCGATGTGCCGTTGGTGACTCGCAGCTGGTACGACGGAGTCTTGGCGAGAATGCGGTATAACTCGCCACCTGCCACTGGCAATGTTATCGGATTCATCCAAGGTCTGCGTTACCGCGTGATGGTCGAAGAGGAGTCGCTCACGGAGCGCGCGAAGGTTGTTTACTTCGACGATCGCGGCGAGATGATTTCACAAGAGTACGGGGTTCCCGGAGGAGGTTTTATGCTCCTCGGGTTAAAGGACGGACTTCGTACGGTCTTGATCGAAGCAGAGGGCTCGGGTCGAGTGTATGCGGTCACCGTTCTTGTGCAAGAGGGTGTCCCAGCGATGGTCAGCCATTGGCTCCGATAAGGCGCTTCTTCTCGGTTTCTCCTGCCATCTTCAGTTCAACAGCAGATTTCACTTCCGAAGGCACCATGATACGTAAGCCCTTGTGCAGCGGCCGTTTGGCTTTGATCAAGCGCCCGAGGTCGGGGTTGATGGCGACGAACTCCTCTAGCGACAGCGCTGTGACTTCCATGATCTCCTCAAGCTTCATTTTCCTTGTCAGGCGAAGTTCTTGAACATCGAGAGGCGCAAGTCGTGGAAGGCCCGGGAAAATCAAATCTGAATAGCGTTCGGTGTAAAGTGCCGCAAGAAACTCGGCATAGAAGTTTTCCGAAGCGAAGCTGAAACGACGTGAACTATAAACTTCGATGATGCGCGCAAGATCTTTGGTCCCAGCTGCGCGTGAAGCGATGCGAACTCCGCCAGGTCCGTGGTTCCATGCCGTGATCGCCAATTCCCACGAACGCCCAAGGATCATATGGTTCTCTTTCAAAAGCCGTGCTGCCGCATCGGTCGCTTTGAATGGCGATTTACGTTCGTCGATATGATCATCGATCACCAGCTTCTTTTTCTTGCCGGTGTTCTCCATGAATTGCCAGATGCCGGCTGCGCCAACTTTGGATTTTGCGTGTTTGTTGAAGCTTGATTCAACCAAAGGCAATCGTGTCAGCTCGATAGGGAGTTTGTGTTTGGCAAAGATCTCTTCCATGGCCGAGAGGTATCGAGGGGCCATCTGCAGGCCTTCGGCGAAATGATTGCGTTGGCCTGTTTGCACGCGCACTTGACGACGAGCTGACTTCGCAAGACGGCGAACGTCTTTGCCAAGGCCTTCAAGAGCCCGCTTTACTTGAATTTCCGTGTCGGTGAGTTTGTCGGAATCAAGGTCGGAGAGCCGACGTTTGTTAGCCAGCGAATCCAGGGCCTTGCGCACGTTCGCCATTTCTTTTTTGACGACGTCATCGGCAATCTGATTTCGCATCCAACGGAACCGTGGGTAGGTGGCGCTGATGATAGGTTCAACATCGACGACTTTGAAGATGATCCACGGATATTGCGTGTGATGAATGACTCTCTTGTGTGAGTCATATCGACTATAAATATCGAACCAAAAGCCAACACGATCTGCCAGTGCTGGTGGAATCATGAAAGTTTCTGAGATGCGACGCTCG
>CAKQVW010000008.1 GCA_934277865.1 uncultured Pseudobdellovibrionaceae bacterium
GTTTGGAAGTCGATTTACGAATTTGAAGGCCGCTTTTATTCGGATGCAATACGTGTCGGCCTTGGGCCTGCAAAAGTTTACGAAGGCACAAAAGTGGGCCTGGAAAAATTTGATGTCGCCAACCTCAAAGCCTCTTGGACCGACGCCGACCCCTCGCAGGTCACCGTGCTCGAATCCGACATCCGACGATTTGACTGGTTTTCCGACGGCTGGGTGGCAAGAATCCCGTCGCGGGAATCCAATGGTCAGATCGTGCTCGGCGACGTTCGTTACTCCATGCTCCCGCAAGAGATCGATCCGATGTGGGGGATTGAATTCGACGCCTCCAAAAGAGACTCGCACGTAGCGTGGGTCACATTTCGCAGCGTCACCGACCGCCGCTTCAGCATCTTTGGCCAAATGATCAAGGGTGAACCAATTGGCGATCTTGCCGGTCTCATCCAAGCTATCGAAGGAGACGCCGTCATCGGCTTTCCACCCGATCGTTCGGAATCGGGCATCGACGCCGTCACAACGGTGTTGTTGATGAGCGAGATCGAACAACTCATGCGTCCGCTGATCACGCCTGACGTGGTAGCTGGCGCCAGCGGCGCTTTTGCGTGGGACTTCGATTGGGAGAAACCTTGGATCGGAGCCGGAAGCCTTCTCGACGACCACGGCACCTTCAAAGTGGTGCTTTGGGGTGGGTTTGTTCGTGCCACGAAGATGACCTTACCTGCGCTTGAAGCGACCATCTGCCACGAGTTCGGTCACCTCTTGGCTGGTCAACCCAAGCAGAGATTTCCTGTCGAAGGCTCCACCGAGCGCGAAGAACACTGGTCCAGCGCCGAAGGCCAGAGCGACTGGTTTGCCGCAACTGTCTGTTTGCCAAAGCTCTATCGCGCGCGCGGTCTTTCGGACGACGAAACTCAAAGCCGTGTAGTACAAGCCGGACTCGATTTCGCCATGTTCTCGCATCTTCACTTCGACTCGGCATCTCCCCTTCCATCGCTTGCGACTTTGGCAAAAGAAGTTCCTGAGGCCACCCTGCACACGGCCTATCCAAGTCTTCAGTGCCGCCTCGACACATTCCACCTTGGAGCTAGGTGTTCGAATCCTAGACAGTCGTGCCCACCGAGACCGCGCTGCTGGTTTGCCGACTAAGGACACAAAGTCCCTGTCGGCACTTCACCCCTCTCGACGGCCAAATTTGCGCCTCCGCGAAGGAAATTTCTGCCCGCACTCCCGCTTAAATCGGAATACCTCGCACCCATTGGTCAATTGAAACACGATTCAAATATCAGTCAGGGTTTCGTCAGGGCTCGGCGCCAGACTCTCGTGATGGTCTAAGACTTGCGACCATCTTCGAGTGTCCGGAATGGTTTCAACTGTTTGCTCGAGGTCGACATGATTCAATTGCATCAAGCAATCGTCAGCTTTTTAGACAGCGTTCGGCGGAAGTGCCAAACTTCGGCCCTGGCAATTGGCTTCGCCGTGTTAGTGCTTCCCAGCTGGTCTTTGGCGAGTGACTGCGACCTCACTTTTTATTCGACAACGACCAGCAATCGCCATCTGCTAAATAGAATCTCGGTTAGCCCACGTGAGCTTTCGGAATACGAAAAGTCATTGCCAAGCGATCTTCAACCGGGCGGCCATCTGCGATTTGGCGAAAAGCCCTTGTCTAGCGACGCACAGACTTCACTCATCGAGTTTGTCGGCATGCTTTCGGCCAATCGGCAAAAGACATTTTCCGTAAAAGACTTCGATCGTGGTGGATCGGCCGATACGGGCACTTTCACCTTGGGAATTCCTCTCGTCGGCAAATACTCGGTCGAAGCCACTTACACGGCCGATTTCCGCCACGGCGAGCAGTACAACCTCAGCAATCTCAAACTTGTGCCCCCGTTTGGAAAGCCCATCAATATTTCAAGCAACCCGTTGACCACTGATGGGCGGATCAATCCTCGAATTGGATTTGATCTCTCCATGCACCCTGAGCTGGCAAAATACGACCTGATCGCCAACCTTCCAGCAACTGTTGACATGGCCGCTCTCGCAAAAGTCGAGGCGACGAAAAATCAGCTGAACTTCGTTGAAAAACCCGAGATGCGAGAGATCGCCATGTCGGATGGCTATGTGAAACTTCGCTGGCTGATGCTTCAACGATTTGTGAAAGCCAAGATGATCGAATACCACGTCAAAGGCATTTTTAAACGCTACGTGGCTCTCGTGTCAGCACCCGTGGTGATTTACCTCGTTTATGTGCTTTTGCCAGATGGCACATTCTCGGAAGTGAAAGAGTTTTTCACCAACCCAGATCCTTTCATTGTTGAGAAAGCGCTGACAGACCTTGCCAACGGGTCCAACGTGCCCGACCCGATTCGCGAACAAGTCGAAACACTTCGCCGCGACGTCCTGACAACGATCGATCCGACAGGGGCTCGTTCGCGCGAGTTAACACGTGAACGAACGCTGGAACTCGACGCCAGCAACCGATTTGATATTGGAAAAGGTCAGTCTGTTTGGATTCAGACTATGCAAGACCCTAAAACACGCGAAGCTTCGACGGTGCTTTTTTTGTCGCGCTTCAACGGAGCCAACCAAATCGAAGTCTCAGCCATTCCACTTGATCGCAAACGCTATCAACCTCTGATTACATTTATCGAAAGCCGTGGCGAATTCATGCCTCAGAGCCGTGAGGAGCTTCGACAATGAAAAAGTCTGCTGTTCTACTGACAACTTGCCTTGCTGTCTTCGCAAGCGCCGCACAGGCACAGGTGCAGGTGCCCGAGATCGAGTGCGCATCACAATCCGAAGTTGAAAAAATTAAAAAGAAAAAGTCGAAGATCAAAACTTTTGTGTCCGACTTCTGGCGGATGACAGAAACCCGCGTGGCAAACTTCCCCGCAGATCTCAAACTCCAGGGGTTTGTGGTCGGAGATCCCCACCTGGAAAACGTCGATGTGTTCTACGCAAGACAAGCCAAACCCGCCATTCGCCTGACGTTTAACGATATGGACGAGGCTGGATACAATTATCTCGTCGGAGATTTGCTCAAGTTTCTTGCCTATCTTCCGGCTGTGAAAAAACACGGCCTTGACCTCGAAAAGGTCGTCGATAAATACGTCGCAGGTCTCGAAAATCAGGAAGCCACTCCGCCAACGGAAATTCAAAGTCTGCTTGCGATGTCACCTGCTGACTATTTGAAGTCGGAACGAAAGTATATCGCCAAACAACGCATCAAGGGCGAAGAATTGGCTCGCACCAAACTTTCAAAATCCGATCTCGAGACACAAAACGCGCTTCGAAACACTCGAGCGATTAGCCGCCTGCAAGACGTCGTGGCGTGGACCGATCAGAACTCAACTGGTTCTTCGGCCGGGATGATGCGCTTTTTGTTTCATGGCAAAAATCAAATCCAGCTTCCCGACGGCAGCTTCGCTCCAATTGGAGTCGAAGGTGTCGTGGAGTACAAAGAGCTCACTTGCACGGGCACTGGCAATACCGAAAAGCAGGATATCGCACGCGATCTCGAAGCGTTCGTGCAGTATGATGCGAGGTTCTTAGGACTCCCCGTTTCGCAGACCCTGCTAGGCAAACAAGCTGTGGTCTATATCAACGGACAACATTTTCTCGCACGCACGAAAGGTCCAAGTCTTTACAAAGACGTTGGCATCGAAGGCGCGTCTCCTGCGGTGGTACAAGCTCATGCCGAGTATCTCGCTTGGTTTCTCGGAAAGTTTCATCGTGAAAAGGCAACCAATGGCTACATTCAGGCTGTCGCAAAAAATAAGGCCATGTTGATTCAGGAATCAGCCATCATCTCCAAAACATTCTTGAAGTAGCGTGAAGCCCACCATGGTGTACTCGAAGCTCATCGCAGGATTGATAGTCAGCACGGTTGTGTCTGGATTGCTCAATGCAAGTCAGGCCAATGCGTCGCTTGCGGCAATCTGTGAACAGAGCTTTTTCACCGTACGCCCCATGGATCGGATGAGCCTCGCCACTTTGAATTTGATCCACATCGCCGGCAAAGAAGGTGGAGCCTTCGGAGACCGTGAGGAGTCCAAGTTCACGGTGATGACTGCTCAGGTCAATTCACGAATCGAAAACCTCGCCGAACTATTTGGCCGAGACTGGAAAGAACGCGATAAGGCCGAGCCAGGCCGCGAGAACGTGACCGAGACCGACTACGTCGCAAAAATGCGATACAGAAACACGCTTGGCGATGAACGACGCGTGAAGATTCGGTTTCGCGAATATTTGACGACGGACCCTTCGGACTTGCGACTCGAGCGAGCCACCAACACAGCCGGCACCGGCGACAAAGAGTGGATGGAAGTAAAAATCCAACATCCCACTCAAAAGAAAAAGGTCATTAAGGTTCGGGCTCTGGTTTTTAAGTCGGATCGACGTTATCTCGTGGACGATATGTACCTTGCCTATCGGGATCAGATTCTTTCCAGGATGGCGGCGCTCAATTTGAACAGCTCCAACCCCGGAGCAAAGCCGCTCATCAGCCAAGAAAAGTTCGACGGCTTGGTGCAGTTCCTGGATGAGGTTTACAATAGCCCCCGCAAACGAACCGGCCTCTTTGCTCGAACAAAATACCGCCGGCGCAGTTTCGCCGTTCAGCTTCCTATTTTAAATAGCGAGTCGGCCGCCAAAGACACTGCGCCTATCAAGACCGTTGAGATTCAATTTACGCTCGACGATCGAATCCAGTTGATTCGACTCGACGACGGAAAACGATTTGAAACCTATCTTCCCGACCAAACCGTGATCGAGGTGAAAGTCCCCAGTCTCTATGCCGGCTTCACTCAAGCGGACTTCGTCAATGTGATCGGCTTAAAGACGGTCAAAGACTTTATCGACTGGCTCGAGACTCAGCACGACATGCGACTCCCAATGAACAAGGGAAAGCTCTCGAAGATTCGCCCACAGGAATCAAAAGAGATCGACAAAGAGACCGAGCGCGACGCGGAATCTCACCTAGAGGACTTGTACGACTAGGTTTTGGGGTCGAGCGCGTCTCGCAATCCATCACCAAACAAGTTGAATGCAAGCATCGTAAAAAACAACGCCGCCCCTGGGAATATGATCAAATGTGGACTGCTCTTCGCGCGCCACCCGTCGTTAGCCAGGACTCCCCATGAAGAAAATGGCGGCTGCAGGCCAAGCCCGACGAAGCTTAGAAACGATTCAAACAGAATGTTCGATGGAATCTGAAATGTGAGCATGACCACGACGGGCCCCATGATATTCGGCGCGATGTGCCTCAGCAGAATACGAGATGGCTTGGCACCCATCGCGATCGCACCTTCGACAAAAAGCAACTCACGAGCCTGAAGCACCTGTCCACGTACCAACCTCGCCAAACTCACCCAGCCCACCACAGAAAGCGCAAACAGAATACCCGTCAGCGCGCGCAGCTCAGGATTCTCAAACGGCTGCAGCGACGTGAACACGATTCCAACCAGAATCAAAAGTACCAGCGACGGAATCGCATCCAAGATATCAATCGCACGCATCATGAGCGTGTCGATCCAACCACCTACCCAGCCCGAGATCGCGCCATAGATCCCACCGATGATGACCGACACGATCGCGGTGAGGATCCCCACCGACATCGACATCCTCGCCCCGTACACAACACGCGAGTAAAGGTCTCGGCCAAGAGAATCGGTGCCAAACCAGTGCTGCATAGAGGGTGGCTGCAACACGCGGTCAACGTCTTGAGCGTCGAAAGAATATGGTGCCACCGCCTCGGCAAAGAGGCCCACCAGAGCGATAAAAATCAAAAACCACAGTGATACGACCGCCGCTTTGTTTTTCACAAACCGGCGATAGGCTCTTGAAGCACGGAAATTCTGGATCACACGAACCATCGATGACATCAAATACCGCTATCTTTCGCTTTTCTCGTCGAGAGCGACGATCTCAAGTTGAATCTGACGGTTTTTTTCGCGGATGTTCACCTGTTCGTTGCGCTTGGAATTGATCTGATTGTCCAAACTCTGCACACGATTTCTCATGTCTTCCGCCTGACGTTTTTGGTCTTCGGACAGCTGCTGAACCACCTGTTCGCGCATCGTCCCCGTCGCCGGATCATAGCGGCGCTCAACCGCAAGACCTGTTGGCAATTGCAGGCGCTGCGCCTCCAGAGATCGCATGTTGCGCTCTCTTTCGAGGTTCAAAATCTCGCGATCGATATCGTAGATTCGCTTTTCATTTTCGCTGACCATCACTGCCAGATACTTTTTCCGACCACGATTGAACTCTGGAAGAAAGGCGCTTTCCAGCTCCTTCGGGCAAATACGATTGTAGGGTTTGCCCTTGGCGCCGGCTGAATAACCATTTCCTTTGCGGCAATACTCAAGCACGCCAGCCTTGTGACGCTCGGTTAACATGCGTGGATTTTCTCCATCACACATATCGCTTGAGAAAAATTCGCCCGATTTTCCAAGATCAAAAACTGTTTGCGGTAGGCAATAGGTCGCCATTCCTTGCTTAAATCCTCGGTCCAGGTCCGCTTCATTGATCTCAGCTTCGACTTTGCGACACTCGCCAACGAACTGATCGCCAGAAAGTCGACGCCCCTGCATCGCCACATTTTTTCCGTATTCAAACCAGTTTGTGCTCTCACAGTTTTTGCGAGTGAAGTAGGAAGCGCATCCGACCTGCGTCAGCACGAGACCGAAGGTAAGCAAGAAGCTGCGACCGATACGAAGATGGGCCATAAAATTCCTTTCATTTCTCCATTCGAATACGTGGATCCACTATAGAATAAAATATGTCGACGATGAGGTTCGAAATCACCAGCAAAGAGGAATACAAGAGCGTAAGCCCCAGCACCAATGGGTAATCTCGATTGCTGACGCTTGAAACCAGATGTTTGCCAATCCCTGGAATCGCAAAGATCACTTCAATGATGAACGAACCCGAAAGCAGCCCCGCCACCAGTGGCCCGGTGATCGTCAGGATGGGAATCAGCGAGTTTCGAAGCACGTGTCGAAACAAGACCACGCGTTCAGAAAGCCCCTTCGCACGCGCCGTGCGAACGTAGTCTTGTTTGATCGCTTCGAGAACCGTACCGCGAGTCATGCGTGCGTAAATCGCCGCCGGACGAATTCCCAACGTCAGCACCGGTAAGATCATGTATTCCCAGCCGTCCCAAAGCGCCGGCGGCAGCGAGCCATGGAGAAAGGTAAATGGAATCCCGAAGCTAAAGATCATGACCAGGATGGGCCCCACGACAAAGCTTGGCAGCGCCACTCCCGAGATCGCCACCAGCATGGCGGCCGTATCAAACAAGGAGTTATGTTTCGCGGCCGCGATGACTCCCAGTGGAATTCCAATCAGCAACGCCAAAAACAGCGAATAGATTCCAAGCTCCGCCGAAACCGGAAGCGTTTCTAAGATGATGTCTGTGACCGAGCGCCCGAGATACTTGTAGGACTCGCCCCAATCACCTTGCACAAGCCCCACGATGTAATCCAGGTACTGCTCGAGCACCGGTTTATCCAAACCGTAGCGGGCCTCGATGCTGGCCTTGATTTCCTCCGGCAACGCTTTTTCGCTGTCGAACGGACCACCGGGCAAAATGCGAAGCAGAAGAAACGTCAAGGTTGCGATCACAAACAACGTCGTGATCGCCTCTAACACACGCTTTAAGAGAAAAACGAGCCAGCCGGACTTCACTTCACGCGCACCGCTTTGTACTGGAACTTTCTCATCGCATTGACCGGGAAGCCTTCAACCCGATCTGCGACCAGAAGATGCGCCACCGATGTCAAAATCGGAATCACCGGCACACCCTCGGTCAACATGATCTGATTGGCTTGACGGTAAATTTCACGACGCTTGTCGCGATCGGTTTCACCGGCTGCCTGCTCGATCAACTTGTCGTAGCGTGGGTCCGCCCAACGAGTGCGATTGTTTTCGCTATAAGACGTCATCAGGTTCATGAAATTGTCGGGATCTGGATAGTCTGCCAACCATCCGAAGCGAAACAGCGAGGGAGGGTCGGTTTTGACTTTGGCCAGGTAGGACTTCCACTCTTCATTCTTGAGCTCAATGCTGATGCCGAGGTTTTCCTTCAACTGCGCCTGAACCGCTTCCGCAATTCGCTGATGATTTTCATTGGTGTTGAAATGAAGCTCGATTTTGGGAAGCGGCTTGCCGCCCTCACCGTATCCCGCCTTGGCGAGATCTGCCTTGGCCTTCTCAAGGTTGAACTCCAAGCCGACGTCGGCGAAATAGCCAAACATCCCGGACGGAACCCAGCCCGTCATCGGAATTTCACCGCCATCCAGAAGCTTCACCAGTTTTTGGCGGTCAATCGCCTGCGCCAGCGCACGACGCACATGAACGTTGTCGGTCGGCGCCTTCTTCACGTTCATGCCGTAGTAATAAAGCTGCAGAACACCAATCGAACGATATTGTTTGCGAGCGCGCTGAGTTTTCAGTTCCGCCGATGGGATCCCGTCGACAGCGTCGAGCTTCCCGGCGTCGAAGAGGTTGATCGCCGTCGCCTGCTCAACAATCATTTGCGCGTGAACGTACTTCGTCGGAGGAACGCCGCCAAAGTAAGTTTCATTGGCCTCGAGCAAAATTTCTTTGTCGTGTTGCCAAGCGGCCAGTTTGTACGCACCCAGCGTCACCATGTTGCCGGCTTCAGTCCATTTGTTGTCGCCGTGTTTTTCGATGAGATCTTTTCGGATCGGGAAGGTCGAGGTGTGAGTCAGAAGATTGGGGAAGTAGCCCATCGGTTTTTCGAGTTCCACTCGAAGACTGCCATCGGCTTCTAAGCGCACGCCCACTTGCTCCCATGGCACTTTGCCTTCATTGAAGGCCTTGGCATTTTTTACGGCAAAAAGAAAATAGGCGTACTCGCTGGCTGTTTCCTTGGAAAGCAACCGGCGCCAGCCATCGATGACTTGCTGTCCTTGAAACTCCACGCCGTCTGTCCACTTCACATCTTTGCGAAGTTGGAACGTCCAGACACGGGCCTTCTCACTCGACTTCCACTCAGTCGCAAGGGCCGGAATCAGTGCCAGCTCCTTGTCGGCGAGATTGTACTGAACGAGGCCTTCCATGATGTTGTCGATCACGTGCGATGAGGTGGTGTCGGTTGCCTTATTCCAATCGAGAGTTGGAGGTTCGGAGGTGATGTTGATTCGCAAAACTTCATTCGCTTTGATCTTCAGCTCGCGACCGTCGGCTGTTTTGATGTCGATGCCGCTTGAGCGCGACGTGCAGGAAACCGTGCTGGAAAGACCGGCGATCACCAAAAGTCCGACGATCAAATTGGAAATTCTCATCTGAACAAGTCCTCCAAAAAAAACTGAATCCCGTTAATCCAACGTCCGATTTTCTCAACGTCAGGTTGAGACAACCTGAGCCTCACCAAACCTCAAGTGCATTGGGGCCTGTGTCGGGCGTCACGCCGACTGGCTTCACCAGCCAGTCGAGACTTCCGCGATCGTCGCGATACAGCAGACGATAAATCTGGAAATTTCTCGACACCTTTTTGACATAGTTGCGTGTTTCGACAAAGGGAATATGCTCGATAAACTCGTCCATGCGCAGAGCGCCAAACCCCTTCAGCCAATTCTGAACCCGATGTGGGCCTGCATTGTAACCGGCAGCAACCAAAGGCACCGAGCCGCTGAATTTTTCAACAAGGCGTTGAAGATAGCGGGCTCCGAACTTCACATTGATTTCCGGGTCTTGAAGATCAGCGGACTGAAACGCTCCGCGCCCCAGGAGGTCTTTCGCCACACGTTCGCCGGTGAACGGCATGATTTGCATCAGCCCCATCGCCCCCACCGGACTACGTGCTTCGGCCCGATACTGACTTTCCGCACGCATGATGCTCCAAACCAGCTCTTCCGGGACCGACGACGCTTTGGCCGAGCTGACAACATAGTCTGGCCATGCCTTCGGATAGGCGAACTCCCACAAGTCGCGCGCGCCATCCAAACCACCGCGGAGTCGCGGCCCACTGAACGTGAGTTCGCCCAAAACACTCGAGCGATCCCAGCGTCCCATACGATGCAGTTCACTCATCATGATTCGACGATCTTGGGAGTTGCGCACCAGCGACTCCAGATTTTGAAGCTCCCAACGAGTTTCTTCGTTCATGCCGATCGCATAGAGCAGTCGAACACGATCAAGGCGCTTCTGCAGAGCTGGATCACGCACTTCTTCGCCGGTCGGTTCGATGGCCTTGAGTCGGCCGTTGGCACCACCAACATCCTCCGAGTCTTCGCCACTGTCGCCGTTGGCATCGGCCGCATCACCTGCCGTCTCACCGGCGACGTCAGTAGCGCCGTCAGTAGCCTCGTCGCCCGAAGCGTCGTCACCCGAAGTCTCCTCCGCCACCACGCTCTCTGCGGCTTCCTCCGCTTTCACATCCTCCACGACCTGTGCCGCGGACTCCTGCAACAGCTGCTCGGATACAGCCTGACGAAATCCCAATCGCTGCTCGACATCCTGCAACTTCACGCCAGGAATGGACTTCAACCGGTACCACGCCAACACGGCATAGTAGTCGAGAGAGGGATCACGCATCAGGTCTCTGAGCGTGTCGACCGCCTCTTTTTGTTTTCCGAGACGCAAGAGTGCCATTGCGCTCCAGTACTTGATGCGATCCGGAGACGTGGCATCTCCACGCGCCGCCCGACGGCCGGTACGCTCTTTCAGCAAACCTTGCCAGCGCTCGAGCGCGGTCTCGAAATCTCCGCGCAAATAACTCATCCAAGCCAAATGCCAACGAGAATCGCGCGCGACTTTGGATTTTCCATAGCGCGTGGAAAGCATGGTGAAGGTCTTTTCCGCACCGTCGTAATCTTGCATCTGATAGCTCGCAAAGGCCGAGTTAAACAGCGCATCGCTGGCAGCTCGCCCACGTGGCGCAAGCTCATAAGCTTTGTAGTAGGCCGAAGAGGATGCCGTGAAATCTCCAAGGCGGCTGGTGATTCGACCAAACATATTCCAAAACTGCGGTCGACCACGAGACGTCTCGGCATGCTTCAAAAGCAGCTTCATCGCCTCTTCGTTTCGGCCTTGCGCCAGCATCGCATTGATTTCAAACGCATCCAGCGTCCAAGTTTCAAAAACCGCGCGCGATCGCATTTCCGCGATTTCCTTGAGCGCACGGTCTGGTCGACCCGCCAATTGCAAGCGCCGCAAACGTTCTTGGATGTCCTTGGCCGTTGCCGAGCACGCAAGCTTCTTTTCCTCCAGGCGATTGTTCGGCATCAGTGGGCCCCACTCTTTGACCTCTTCCGCCGCTGGATATTTCGCAAAGAGCTCGCGCGCCAAACGACAGTCCGAAGTGCCTTGGTGACGTTTCGCCTTGAGCAAGAGATAAATATAGCTTGGGTAGATATCGAGACCCCGCGCCTTTCTCACATGCGGCTGCAACTGCTTGACGACTTCGCGCCACAAGCGAGAGCTGTTTTGTGAGCCGGCCGAAGCTTGCCCAGCCGTGGCTTGTGCCATCGCCAAGATCGAACGGATTTGCATGGCACGAGGCAGATCCGCCTTTGGTGCGCGCAGCACGACCGCAAACGCCTCACGCGCTTGTTGGTGTTGCCCGAGCTCCAGGCGAAGCCCACCCAACATGTATTGCAGATGTGTGTCGAGGGTGCCTTTTTTATCGAGACCTTTTTCGTACTCGGCCGCCGCTTGCTCTTTTCGGTTCAAAGCCTCAAGCACACGCCCACGCGCCAATCGTTTTGCCGCTTCTCCTGTTGACCCTTTCAGCGTCGCTCCCCACTCGCCGTCGAGTTTTTTGAGAGCGGCCTCGGCCTGGCCTTTTTTAACCAGCTCTTGCACACGAACCAAAATCGCAGCGGCCGACTCACCCGCCGCCGACGATGGCGAGCGATTCGCGGACTCCGCAGGCGCCGCTGACGCCATGCGCACCAAGCCTGGACAAACAAGAAGGGTTCCAAGAATCAGAAAGCTCGAGGCGCCAACAAAACGTTTCAAACAAAACATCTCAATATGATAGCCAGAGGTGTGGCAAAGTTAAGCTCAAAATCAAAATCCAAGTCTGTCTTCGTCTGCCAATCTTGCGGTGCACAGCGCGCTCGCTGGGAAGGAAAATGTTCCGATTGCGGAGCATGGAATTCTCTCGTCGAAGAGCGCATCGCGCCTGAGGCCCCCGCACGTGGACTCAGCTCACGCGCAAGCAGCGCTGGACAAGAGCGTGGTTGGCAAACCGGCGGTGGAGCTGGACGCGTCACGCGCCTGTCGGAATCGCGGAGCTTGGCCGATGGTCGACGTCAAGACGTGGACCGCAAATCAACGGGCTTTCACGAACTCGATCGCGTGCTGGGCGGTGGTCTCGTCAAAGGTTCGTTCATTCTCGTCGGTGGCGATCCTGGTATCGGAAAATCCACGCTGCTTTTGCAAATGGCCGGCGGTCTTGCCGAACGCGGATCAAAGGTTCTCTATGTGTCTGGCGAAGAATCGGTCGACCAGACCTCACTTCGCGCCGAGCGCTTGGGCCTCACCAACTCGCTCGACTCGATCCTGCTTGCTTCGGAAAGCCAGCTGGAAACGATTCGCGACATCACGGCCAACGAGAGCCCCGATGTTTTGATCGTCGACTCCATTCAGACGGTGTATCTCGAGGACCTCAATTCGGCGCCAGGATCTGTCACCCAAGTGCGAGAGTGCGCGGCCAACCTCATGAACTTGGCCAAAAGCCAAGGCATCATCGTCTTCGTCGTCGGACACGTCACCAAAGAGGGACAAATCGCTGGACCCAAGGTTCTCGAGCACATGGTTGACACCGTTTTAAGTTTTGAGGGTGACAAAACGCATACGTTTCGTCTGTTGCGCGCACTGAAAAACCGCTTTGGCGCAACACACGAGCTTGGCGTATTTGCGATGGACTCAAAAGGTCTCACCGAAGTCCACAACCCCTCCGAACTCTTTCTTGAAGAGCGAGGAGATCGCCTTGTCGGCTCGGCGGTATTTGCTTCGATGGAGGGAACCCGTCCGCTTTTGTGCGAAGTCCAAGCCTTGACTGTCTCGACCCAAATGGCGATGCCTCGTCGCACCGCCATCGGCCTTGATACCAATCGCCTGCAGCTGCTAGCGGCTGTGCTCAATCGCCACTTGGGATTAAAACTCGCTCAGAGCGATCTCTTCATCAACGTTGTCGGCGGCCTTCGCCTCGATGAACCGGCTGCCGACTTTGCCGTCGCGGCGGCTCTGATTTCTAGCGAAACCGAGCGCGAGCTCTCTGCCAAAACCTGTTTCTTCGGCGAACTCGGTCTCACCGGAGAAACGCGTGCGGTGCCGTTTGCCGAACTTCGTCTGAAAGAGGCACGAAAGCTGGGTTTTGAAAAGTTCGTGCTGCCGGCATCCAACAAGAAACAGCTCTTAAGCGCCGGCAAAGCGGCGTTAAACGGCGTGATTTTTGTGCGTGATGTCCAAGAACTGGCGCGTGCCGCCGTCGGCGAAGACACCGGCAGAAACACGCTTCGCCATCACGATGCGCGCATCAGTGCCGAACGGAACGTTTGAACATAGTCGTTCACTTGGATGCGAACGCGAGTCGCAGGGCGACCGTCTTTTTCGCGCACTTCCGAACAGATCAATGGGATCTTACCATCGGGACCCAGGTCAATTTCCACATGGAAAAACCGTGGCAGCCCTTCGGGCAATGGATCTTTCAATTTAAAACCCGAGATCGAACAATCGATGGTCGTCATCGCCACAATCCCCTTGGGAGTGAAGATGCGAATTTTAAACTTTTTATGGTAGCGAACATTGTTGCGATCTTCGGTGGCCGCTTGCGACTCAAGCATCAGGGACAACGTCGCTTCGTCTGGCATGGTAAGAACTTTCGCCGCCACTGGCTGCAGTTCCTCCGGCGTCGCACGTGTGTGCGCCGGCTGCGCACCTTTGGCGACAGCCGAACGCGGCTTCTCGGTCAATGCCGCTGCGGCACCCCCCGCCATCACATTGGGGTTGGTTTTCAACCGCAAACTGGATGTCGCCGCGGCCTGCAGCGCGCGAATCGAAACCGAACTATGAGTGTTTTCGCCAAGCGAAGGCGTAGCAGCTTCCGAAGCTGGTGCTTTCTTGATGGAAGCTTCCGTTTGATCGAGTTCGCCAAATGTTTCGAGGTCGTCCTCGGACGCTTGCACATCGGTTTGAGGCGCCTGAGCGATGACAACTTCTTTGGCCACAACCGGTTCGTCAGATTCTGGAAGTTCGAATTTGGCTTCGCCTTCCACCGTGGGAGCGCCCATCTTATGAACGCCAGATGCCGTGAGCTCGTCCGCAAATTTCAAAATAGCCTCTGGCACCGGCGGCGGCAGCGCGATGTCGTCTTCTTTTTTTAAGTGCTTCAGAATTTGAGGCAACTCGGAAAATGGCCGCCACCCCGAAAAGCCATCACGCCACATCAACCAGTCAGAATAAAGGGCTTCAGGAAGCGCACGATAAAAGAAGTCGATCGTCGCCAGATCGACACGGTCGAACTGCTTACGGTCGGATAGACGAAAAAGACTCCAATTTTCGCTGCTTCTGCCCTTCATCGCGCAAGGCTCCTCTGCTACCCTCCGCTTGTCGGCGAAATCTTCCCGCGGATTAACCCGCACTCGGCAAACGTCGGGGTCTTATTGCTGGCCTTGGACGTTGGGCGAGGCGGACGCTGGCTCGCGACTCGTCGACCGGTTCACTTCGCGCCAAATCATCACGGCACGGAACGGCTCGAGCCCGTCGCGAGGCACGAGTGCATTGAGATCTGGCGAAAGGATTGCGGCGAACTGGCGATTCTTCTGCTCGTCATAGGTTTTTTTCACCAGTCGTTCACGTCTCGTATCGACCTCCAAAATTTTGGGTTCCCCCGAGCGCACGCGGATCCAATATGTCACCTGATACTGGTCGCGCTTGTCGCGGAATCGGCAAGCCAGGCGAGGCGACAAAAGCGTTTTTACGAGAAACAGCTTTTCGCCAAGCTCGCAACCGTATGTTTTTGCCTCCGAGCGGCCGCACGATGAAACGTCGTACTTTTGAATCAACACGCGAGCGGGCTGATGAGACATCTCGTTGCGGATCTCTTCTTCCCAATGAAAGGCACGCAAAGCCGAAACCTCTTGCCGGCGTGCAAGATCGACAAGTCGATTGTAGTGATTCAAAAAAAGCGCTGCGTGCGTGAGGTTCGCCTGCAGAGCGACGTCGCCTTCTTTCGTCGTCGCATATCGCAAGGGATCTTCAACCTCCGCTGTCGAAACTGGCAAGATTTGCGACTCAGCAATTTTCGACTTTGCCGAATTCACCAAAGCACGTGACCAGCTGATGTGATCAAACTTTGTTCCCAATATTCTAAGCTGCTCCTCAGGTGAAGCGGCTGAATGAAACTCACTGGTGGTGGACTCGAGAAAGCCAACAAGATCGACTCCGGCTTCGGACGTGGCCTTGCGGCACTCGCGTTCACCCATAGGCAAACAAAGGTCCTCCACCGTATCCACTTTAGGACGGGACAAATCAGATTCACTGGCAAGATCACGAGCCATATTTTGACGATGAAGAGAGGAGTTAGAAAATTGTGCGTGAATGCCCGGAAGCACCCGCTTAAAAACATCGCGAATTGCAGAACCCTCGTTAAACACCCCTGAGAAGTGAATCACAAGTGTGAGCAATGCGATTGACCTGATCCCTTTAAGAAAGCGCGATACCGTCGAAAGCTTGAACAAAGTTTTCCCCCGAGCCCGAGACACCTCATAAATGAAGGCCACCCCACGAGGACCTAAGAAGCAGAAACCATACCCGGCACGCTTTCACGAACGCGCAATAATCTCCCGTTGAAGCGCGGGAGCTTTTCAATTTGAGACAGGCGATGGCTAAGACTTGATCGATTTAGCGAGGATTCGACACGTACCTGGCCCGTCGAATCGCCTCATTCCACGACGTCATTCGAGCGTCAAGTGCTTCATCAGAAATTTTTGGTTGAAAACGTTTGTCGACCTTCCAGACATTTTTGATTTGCTCGAGGCTTTCAAAAAGATCCGCGCCGTGCCCAGCAAAAAACGCAGCTCCAGCCGAGGTGGTTTCGATCATGCGTGGACGCACAACCTCAACACCCAAATAGTCGGCTTGTATTTGCATCAAAAGAGAATTGGCACTGGCTCCACCATCCACACGAACGGACTTCATGCCGGCTTCGCCGCTTGCTTTTAGGTCGCTCGCCATCGCCATCAAAATGTCCGCATTTTGAAGCGCCATCGCCTCGAGCGTTGCACGCGCAATGTGAGCCCGAGTTGTTCCGCGTGTCAGTCCTGAAATCATACCGCGCGCGCGCGGATCCCAGTGAGGCGCACCAAGTCCCGTCAAGGCCGGAACAAACTCCACACCACCAGAGTCGGACACCTTCGCCGCCAATTTTTCAATTTCCTTGGCCTCTTTGATAAACCCAAGCTGATCGCGCAAAAACTGAACCGCGGCTCCGCAGATGAAGGCTCCACCTTCAAGAGCATACACGGTCTGCTTAGCTCCTTTTAAGCGCCACGCCGCTGTCGTCAAAAGTCCGGCCTGAGAGGTTAAACGGTTTTCACCCGTGTTCATCAGAAGGAAACTTCCAGTTCCAAAAGTGCACTTCGCTTCGCCAACGTCAAAACAGGCCTGACCAAATAGCGCCGCTTGCTGATCTCCCGCGATACCTGTCACCGGAATGCCGTCTGGCAATATGCGAAGGCCTAGCGTGGCACCAAAGAGCCCCGACGAAGATTCAATCGAAGGTAAACACGCCATTGGAACATCGAACGTCCTCAGAAGTTCCTGATCCCACTCACAACTATCCAAATTCATCAAAAGCGTGCGTGAGGCGTTGGACACGTCCGTCTTATGTGCACGCCCCCCGCTGAGCTTCCACAGCAAATAGCTGTCGATGGTGCCAGCCAAGACTTCGCCTTTTTCTGCGCGTGCACGAAGTGACGAGTGCTGATCAAGCAACCACTTGATTTTGGTGGCGGAGAAATAGGGATCTAACACGAGGCCGGTTTTGGATTTCACCAACGGCTCAACGCCCTCGGCCCTCAGTCTTTCGCAGAATTCCGTCGTGCGACGGTCTTGCCAAACGATGGCATTGGCCACGGGTTTACCCGAAGCTTTGTCCCACAACACGACCGTCTCGCGCTGATTGGTGATTCCAATGGCCGCGATCGATTCGCCGCTGACTCGGGCCCGCTTCAAACACTCTTGAATCGTGTCAGTGACAGACTTCCAAATCTCTTCTGGCTTGTGTTCGACCCAGCCGGGTTTGGGAAAATGTTGACGAAAATCCTTGTCCGCACGAGCTACAACTTGGCCAGTCGTGGTGATCAAGCTTACAGTTGTTCCTGTCGTGCCTTGATCGATGGCTAAAATATAACGAGCGGCGTGACCAGATTTGGGGCGAGCTTTTGATTGAGCTTTTGGTCGGGACTTGAGACGCGTCTGCTTGGATTTTTTTGAAAGTGCCATGGAAAGATGATGAAGAAAAAAGAGCTGAAAATCACTCTCTCTTCGAAGGTTTTACGCGAGACGCTGCTCGGAAGCCGCCGCTTCGAATGGCCAGAGGCAACGCCGGAGGCGTTGAAGAACCTCGCGGCCACGGAACGCCTCGTCGATCGTGCCTTTCCGAAGTTCGTGATGGAGATCGCACGCCGCTATTTTCGACTGGAAGTCGAAGGCCTTGAACACATTCCACGACGCGGCGCCGGGCTCATCACCCCCAATCACAGTGGGTACTCGGGGTTCGACGCACTTTTGCTGGCCCACGAAATCAATCGCGCCACAGGGCGGCTGCCGAGAATTCTCACTCACCATTTTTGGTTTCTCACCAAGGCCACGGCCGTTCCGGCAGAAAAGGTTGGATTCATTGAGGCCACCACGGAAAATGGCCTACAAAACTTGGCGCGCAACAATTTGGTGATTCTTTTTCCAGAGGGTGAACACGGAAATTTCAAACCCACAGCCAAACGTTACCATCTGCAGGAATTCAAACGTGGCTTCATCCGCATGGCTCTTGAAAAACAATGCCCCATCGTGCCGGTTCTCATCATTGGTGCCGAGGAAACTCACATCAACCTGGCCCAACTTCGTCTGACAAAATTTCTTCGCGGAGCCGTGATCCCGCTCCCCTTGAATGTGCTCCCGCTGCCGGCGAAATGGACCATCAAGTTTTTGCCGCCGATCCATCTTCCCTACAAACCCGAAGCGCGACACGATCGCGAACTCGTGCGCGAGATCGCCGACGAAATCCGCGAATCCATGCAAAAAGCCCTGTCGGAAGAAGTGAAGCGGCGCGACTCGATTTTTTAGAAGCACAAAACTTGCGACTTCATAAATGCGATTACGGACCGGTGCTCAAGTCATCAGCATAGTCGCGGCCGATTTCGTCAACGATGGCTTGCCAAGCGGAAATCACAAAACCCGGATTTCCAGGATCGCGGCCAACCATGAAGCGGGTGATGACCATCGCAACAATAACACTCGAAATCAGAAGCAAAACATATTCGACCACAACTTGCCCACGCTCGCCCAGCCGGGTACCGTTTTGTGATGAGTTCAGATTCTTCAAATTCCAAGAACCAAGAGCCATCTTCCAATTCCTCGTCGAATGCGACCGCTCCTCCAGTCTCGGACAAGTCGGGCTCGGCGTCGAGAGGCTTTGAGCAAATTCGCCGATTCATTTTACCGCTCACTGTTTTATTCGTTTTGGCTCTTCTGGGCGGTTATTTCCTCACGAAGTCCTCCAGCCAACTGACAAATGCATCGTCCGAACCCGACCCCTTGGCCGACGAACGTGAACCTGCCCCGACGCTTGAGCTGCTCGACGCCAAAGGCAAAACTCGAAGCCTTGCGGACTTCAAAGGGCAAGTGGTGTTGATTGGCTTCTGGGCAGCCGATTGTTCAACCTGTGTGATGGAACTTCCGGCGTACAACGAAATCGCAAAACGCTATCGCTCGGACGGCCTCCAAGTGATGGCGGTCAATTTGGATTCAAAAGAAGTCGGCGAAAAGTCGGCCAAAGAGATTTGGGACCGAGGAGACTACGGATTTGGGTCTTACCTCGACCCGGAGAAAAAGATCGCGTCCGCATTCAAGATCGAAACCTTACCAAGCGCGGTCGTTCTCGACCGCAGCGGACGTATGGCGTTTCAATCGTACGGCGCCAACGACTGGCAGTCGCCAGAGACCGCCCGTCTTATCGAGGACCTTCTCCTGGAGGAGTAAGGACACCAATCAGCCCCGTGAGCTTTTTCGTGATCGACGCCATGTCGCCCTCAAGCTCGTGAGCCTGAACAGCCACGACGTAGTCTCGGCCCAGACGACCAAGGGGAAGAGTCTCCGGAGTCCACTGCAACCCCTGCGAAAGAAAGCAGAGATCGAAGGTTTCTTCGGTTGGATAAATCATCACGAAAAGATTCACACCACCTGAGCGCGGCCATTGTTCGGTCATACTTTGAGTTTTGGCGCGAAGTTGGAAATAAAACTTCAAGGCCAAGGCCTCTTGGCTTTGCGAAAAATACAGACGAAGTGGGCCGTCGAAAACGGCACCATTGAATGCGGGAGAGTAGTACGGCGACTGAGTGATATAAAGTCGCCCTTCAACTTCCGAGCTCGGCGCCATCCGTGTCGCAGTCTCTTGCATAAAATCTCCAAATTTTAAGAGCCTCAAAACTAAATCGACACCCCTCCAGCATCCTGCCACGAGGGGATGTCACCTCAAAGCCTAGGCGGCTCCGGTTCGAAAACGCAAATTTTTTTTAAGACCATTTAAGATTTGGCCAGATGACTTCGTCTGAAAAACGGAAGAACAAGTGAAACCAAGAATATTCATATACTTGCGAAGTTTGAACAGCTTCCTCACATATTCTTCACATAGAAATTTCGTGGCTATTTTGCAGGCAGCATGCGAATGCCGTCGCGCCAAACCGACGTCACCTGCGCCAACGAACGACGAGGTCCAATCTCATAAAAGAGATCGGTCAGCTGCGTGCCCGGCTTTAGGCAAATGAAGTCGGCACGCCGACCAGGCGTCAGTGCACCAAGCTCCTCACCAAGCCCCATCGCACGAGCCGCATTGTACGTGTAAGCACATAACACTTCTGGAAGTGTCATCTGCATGTTGGTTCGAGCCAATAGTCCCACCAACGTGAGATCCAGTCCCGGACTGCTGCCCGGATTGTGGTCCGTGGCCAGCGCCACACGCACACCCGCATCGATCATCTTTCTTGCGCGCGGGTAAGGTAGTCGTGTGTAGAGATCCGCTGCTGGCAAAAGTACGGCCACCGTTTTCGATTGTGCGAGACGAAGAAAATCTTCGTCCGCTGTTTCAATGACGTGGTCGACCGACCTCGCACCAAGCTCTGCACCCAGAGCTGCTGCACCTGTTCGACTCAGCTGATCAGCATGGATCGCAAGTTCCAAACCCAAGGCCAAAGCCTTTTCAAAATGCAGACGTGCCCGCCCAATGGAATACGCCGACTTTTCGATAAACGCATCGACACGAAGACGATGTTTCTTCAAAAAAGGAAAAATCTCGGCTTCCACACGCGCAAGCCAGCTCTCTTCGGTGAAGCCCGCCGGAATCGCGTGTGCGGCGAGGCAGGTCACGATCACGCGCGGAAGTTTTTTGTTTTTCTCAGCCGCGGCCCTCAGCTTCACCAAAAGTTTTAAGTGAGCCAGTTCATCTTCGATCGTGGCCGCGTACCCAGTTTTGATTTCAACTGTCGTGACCCCTTGCACGGCAAATTCCAAAAGTCGGGAAATCAAACCTCGCATCAGCTCGGGCGCTTTTGCTTGTTTGGTCGCACGAATCGTCGAACGTATTCCACCACCCGCCTCCGCAATCTGAAGGTAAGTCTCCCCTCGGTTTCGTCGCTCAAACTCTTCGCGACGGTCACCGGCATAAAGCAAATGCGTGTGACATTCCTGGAAGGCAGGAATCACGACGGCTTTTTTTAGCGAAACACGTTTTGGCCGAGCACGATCCAGAAGCTGACGAAACGCTTTCGATTGCACCTGGCTTTGCCGACCAGTCCACAGGATGCGCGACCCTGTCTTTTCGTGCACGACCAGGATCGCGGCCT
Source organism: uncultured Pseudobdellovibrionaceae bacterium (assembly GCA_934277865.1). Taxonomy (GTDB): domain Bacteria; phylum Bdellovibrionota; class Bdellovibrionia; order Bdellovibrionales; family JAMPXM01. The sequence goes on from CAKQVW010000008.1 coordinate 21,087, forward strand.
TTTCGACAACTTCGTCCCGCGCCTCGGCCGGGCGAACGCCATCGAGCTTCACAAACCCGTTAAAGCTATGAAGCCGCGAGATATCGGTGAACAAAGTCATTTTTGGCACAGCCATCACGAGAACATCCCCTTCACGCGCTTCCACACATCCGAGTACGGAGGATAGCGAAGCTTCAAATCTGCCACGTACCGACGCTCCATCACGGCCTGCTGATGAGAGAGCGCATCAAATCCGAACCGCCCGTGATAGGCCCCGATTCCACTTTCCCCACAGCCGCCAAATGGGAGTTCGGGGTTTGCCAGGTGCACCAACGTGTCCCCCACACAGCCTCCGCCATAGAGATTCTGCCGCATCACGCCGCTCGCCCAGGCGCGATCCTCACCAAACACGTAGAAGGCCAGAGGTCGCGGATGCCGCAACAGCTCTTGCTGAAGCTCCTCGTCTTTCTCCCAAACGATGATCGGCAAAATCGGTCCAAAAATTTCTTCGACGTGAAGTCGCTTTTCCGACGAAGTCTCGACCAGCGTCACTTCCATCTTCAACGTCTCGCGGTCATATTGGCCACCGTGCAAGATCTCGCCAGGAGCAAGTTCCCCTAGCATGGCCACCAAGCGCTCAAAGTGCCTCTTGGAAACGATTCGACACAACGATGTCGACGTAAAAGGCGCTTCGCCATGAAACTCACGCAAGACCTTCTTTGCGACCTCAAGAAAGCGTGCACGCATGGTTTTATGCACAAGCAAGAAGTCCGGCGCGACGCAAGTTTGCCCGGCGTTGACCGACTTCCCCCAGAGAATTCTTCGCACCGCCACCTCGAAAGCGGAGGAGCCATTGGCAAAAGGTCCTAAGACACAGGGGCTTTTGCCACCGAGCTCGAGCGTCACCGGCGTCAAAAATTCCGCGCAAGCCGCCATCACTTTCTTGCCGACCGCGGGGCTACCCGTGAAAAACACATGGTCCCAGCGATGCCGAAGCAGTTCTTCGGCGACACTCGCTTCACCATTCACCACCACCACGTCGCCATCCGGCCACGCCGTTGAGACCAGCTGCTCGATCAGCTTGGCCGTCGCTGGCGCAAACTCGGAAGGTTTGATCACGGCGAAGTTGCCAGCCGCCAATGCCGCAACCAAAGGCGCCAGACTCAATTGAAACGGATAGTTCCATGGCGCCATGATCAACACGACACCCTTTGCCTGGGAAAGGATTTTGGAACTCGCCGGCCATAACACAAGGGGCGTTTCCACGACGCGGTCCTGCGCCCACGAACGAAACTCCAGCAAAGCATGATCAATTTCTTTTAGAACAAATCCGAACTCGTTGACGAAAGATTCAAAGTCATCGCGCGCAAGATCCGACCTCAATGCCGATAGAACCTCGGCTTCCGACTCCAAAAGCACCTGCTTCATGCGAAGCAGGGACTCCGCGCGTCTCGTAAGGTCCTGATCGTGCGACTTTCGATCTCGAATCGACAAACGACGGGCCGTGGCCCGCTTTTGAAGATCGGCGTGCAGCGTTTTGATGTTTTCCACATTCCAATTCGAATCCATGCCGTTCCCTTTCGTCTCAATCTAAGACGAGTCTAGAAAGATAGCCATCGTCAAATTCGCAAACACCTCGACTCTTAAAACTTGGCCTCAAATCCCAACAATTCAAAGAAGGCAGAAACGTATAATGGCGTAAGACTTGCTCCAAAAATCTCATCGACCGGCTGGTTTTCTCCGATAGGTAAGAAGATCACCGTGGGCCGAGTGGGGGAATACAATGAGTCTTAAAATGAGACAGAATCGTCTGCCGGGCAAATCGGCAAGACGAACTGGCGGACGCGTCGCCAAATCTAAAGGTCTTCTACTTTGGGTGGGCTTAGTTCTGTCGCTCTCTCCATTTGGTTTCAACTGTCACTCGCGCACCGATCTGACTCCGACTTCGATCTCTCATGATCAACAGGACTCCGACGATCAAACCGTACGCGCCATGGCTTCAATTGAGCCCATCGAAAAAGACGGCGCGCCCGTCGGCGAAGCCAAGGTGCGCATCGGTGGCGAAGCCCTGCTCTCGGCTTCCGAAGCAAAGGCTTCGGGCCTCATGGGAAAACTCAGCTCGGCCGATGACTCGCTTGTAAAAAAAGGCACGTCATTGGTCGCCGTATATGACAACTCATGCCGC
>CAKQVW010000009.1 GCA_934277865.1 uncultured Pseudobdellovibrionaceae bacterium
TCCATCACAATCCCACGAGGCTGATTCATTTTCTCTGAACCTACATCAAGGTTTCCTTGGCCGGCGTTGGTGTTGTTGCGAACAGATCCGTTGCCTGCCAAAAGAGAGATCTTGTTATCAGCACTTCTCACCCGTCGAAGGCGACGGTTTTCTCGGTCAGCAATGATGAGATCCCCAGAAACCGGCGCGATTCCCGCTTCGTAGTTCTGCGCAAGTCTTGTGAGGGTCGCGTCCTGCCCCTCTCCCAAATACCCGTTCGTGCCACTGCCGACGATCGCTTTGATCGAATATCCATCGATACTCGTTCCAAAAAGCGAAGTGGACCCTGCTGTAAGATTCAAGGCGACTGTTCGATACATGTTGTCGCCCGAAATCAAGAGCTGTCCAGAAGGAGCAAATCTGATGTGTCGAAGCTGACGCACTCGCGCGTCCACTCCTCCAGTCAAATCGACCGCCTCGCCCTCCGTATAAACTCCGCAATTAGGTCCGCCCCCGGCGCCAAGAATGATTCGCTGTCGATTTTGCGAAAGCGTCCATGAAGCGCCGTAGATTTGTTTGGAACCGACCGTGTTCACATTGTACGCGCGTACTCGGCAGCCGTCGTATTCGGCCACGAACACATCCCCTACACCATCCACAGCAATGCCGTACGGCCCTCGCAACAGGCCCTGAGTCGCATCGGTGAATGTAGCCTCCGCTGTGGAGGCCGGGTCGCCGGCGGTACCAGTACCAGCAAAGTCACTCCCCACTAGAGTATCCGTGTTGACCAGACGAACTCGATTCGAGCTATAGCAAGCGATGTACAACTGATTGCCGAATTTCGCCAGTCCACGAGGCGAGTTACAATTGGCCGTGTTCACCGTCACCATATCGCCTGTGCTGTTCACGCGTACGACACGGTTGTTCGATGCATCCGAAATATAAAGATGAGTTCCATCCCAAAGCAGTCCATGTGGGTTGTTAAAGAACACACGAAGCGCCTTAGAGCTCGCCGAGTTTCCGCTTGATCCAAGCGACGCACCAGCGACAACCTTCATCGTGTTTTGAGGAACCACCACGCCAAGCATCGTTACCGATGGAGCCGTATGCCGATTCCAAAACCAAACGACATGACTGTCATCGTCTGCGATGAAGACATTCCCCTCTGGCGTGAATTCAAGCGCCGCTGGGCGAAGCATGATGTTAAACGGAGTCGTAAGTGGATCCGCGCCATCACCGACTCCGGAGATGCCCACGTACACACACGTCTTGTTCGTCTGCGCTTCGTTTTCAAGACGGTTGCAGGCGTTAGAAAAGTTATTCACACTCGTCGACCAGCTTTGAGTTCTGCGATAAGTTCCCGCATCTGAAGCCGGGCCATCGTAGATGTCGACTGCAATCGTATGATTGCCGACATCTGCGATTTCGGGGGTCCATGTCTGGGTTGCCGTAGAAGACGTCAAAACGCCCTCTTGACCATTCAATTTCCAAACGTAAGTCAGCGGGTCGCCATTCGGGTCTGACGCAGACACGGAGTACTCGACAGACGTTTGCCGACGAAGAAGCACCGTCGAAAGGTTGGGTGTTGCACTGTTGACGACCGGAGGCCCATTGACCTTGACTGCCCATTCCTGCGAGATCTGGCCGACGTTATCGCGAACCGTGACCCTTAAGTTTCGATTTCCTACGGTTAACTGAGCCGCGTCTATCGTCAGTGCCGGCGCGTCTACTCCGACCTTCACGCCATCTAGGGTCCACTCATAAACCAAGGTCCCACGACCGACCGCTGATATGAGAAACTGTTGAGTCGCATCCTCTTTGATCGCAAGCGAGCTTGTGCCAGGAAAGAAAGAATTGACCGAAATGCTCGCGGTGCCGGTTCCACCATCCGCCGGGCCAATGATGTCACTAAACGTCGACGAGCCGCCTTTGCAAGCACTCAAGGCAAATGCCAAAATCGAAACCAGAGCCAAAGATATCGTCTGTCCGTCCCGTTGTTTCATCTCGCTACCCCGACCAACACTTCTTCAAACTGCTCTTTATTCAATCGTAACAAAGTCTTCAAACTACCCGAAAATTCTTAAGCGCCGAGAACCCCGCTTACCAGTTCTGTCTCAAAACTGGAAAACCAGGCCTCCCAGCAGATCAATCTGGTTCGCGGAAGCTTGGTTTGGCCCACCAAGAAACAGATATCTCAACGTTGTATGCACGCATAGATCATCGACGACCTGATACTCCGTTCCGCCCTTCAAACCAAATCCGGCGTACTGAGAACTCGTCGATTGAAAGTTCCTCTGATTGAAGCTGCCGCCGACAAAAGGACGCCAGCGATTGTTGAGATACATATGGGCGACGCCGCTCTCTGCCGAAATGTGCCCTGCGTTTGTGAAAGGAAAATAGTTAACGCCAATATCGACACCAAATGCGAGATCACCACTGAAGGTCTCTGTCGCCAAAAGCGAGAAGCCGAAGTCCAGCTCGATATTTTGATTCATGAGGTGTCGGTAAGAAATCTGATACGACCCGACTCCAGAAATCGACGCCGATACGCGATTCGATTGGTTTTCCACACTGAAGTTGTAAGCTCCCGCGGAAACCACAAGCTTACCTGCCATCGCAACCGTCGCATGGCTCGTAAGAAGCAGGAACAAGCCGAGGGCTCGTGCCAAATGCGTAGTCAACCCTGACCACCTATGCTGCTTCATCTTGCTCTTCGCCTTCTAGGTCAGTGGCCCGTTTTATTTTGGCGGCTTCAAGTTCTTTCAACACACCCTTTAGTTTCAAAGCTATCGACTCGCGCGCTTGAGCGATTTGATGCGAACTCGGCGCCTGCTGATCAAAGCGTTTGAATCTTTCGATCATCAAAAACCTTTGCTTATCACTGAGATGTTTGTCGATCGGCGCACGGTCTGTCTTCAACACGTTAAACAAAGCCAACGCCCAAGTATCAACTCCGACAGAGGGCACCACTCGTTGCAAGACATCTTCCGTCTGTGTGAAAACTTCGTAGAACGGCGCTCGCATTTGATGCAGTAAGGAGTCCGAACTCGCGGCCTCGTATATTTCCCGCTCTTCGTTGGGATCAACGAACTTCACATATTCCAAAAGCTCCTTCTCCGAACGATAACGCTTAACCAAAGCGATATCACGCAGGCCCGCGATCATGAGAGCGTACTTATGAATCTCCTCAAGACGCTTTTCCGAAATCTCACTGGCCTTGAAACTGACATCCAAGATGGAGCCCCAGGCACCGGGGAACGCCTTGCGGGCATCGGAGACCGCAATCGACTTCGGCATCTCAGTTAATAGATAAAATGCCTCGTCCTTAGGGAGGGCCTTTAAGAACTTTGCCCGCTCCTCACCTAGGCGCCACACAGCTAGAACTATCTTTCGCACTCGAAGTGCTTTTATATCGCGTGTGTTCTGCGACACGGCATGAAGCGTCTCAAGACATTCGTAATCCAAGAAACCAGGTTCGTTCAATGCCTCGATCCAATGATGACCGAAACTGTAGTTGAAGAGTTCGGCGCGAACCTCATTGGGAAGTTCCATAAGCAGCGCGCCCAGTTTATGCGGAGATTTTTTCCCTAGAGCGTCTAGGACAAAAACGTCTTGATGGGTCGGAAAAGCGCCGCTGTTTAGCAAATAACCGACAATACCGTTGGCAAGTTCTTTCATCTTGATCGGATCGTTGAACTTGACCTCTTGACTCAATGATTTACGCGAGCCTTCGAATTCTCGTTCCGAGGAAATCGGCGGCAATGCCACGGAGCCTTGAGAAGAGTTGTTGTTCTGAACCTTCATCTCGGTCAAAGCTCTCGCAATTCGGTTCGCCGACGTGCGGTTGATCACAAGGAGTCCCGCCAGGAGGGCAAACATCGCGCCTGAAAGCACGTATACCGAAAGCCACGGAACCTCTTCAAGAGTCCACTCTCGACGACTTACTTCAATGGCATCTCGCGCTGGAGTCAGATGTAGAATGCTGAAGATCCCCTCGCGCATTTCGTCGACCTCAGCCGTCTTCAACTTCGATGGGACAGAAATCTGCACGGAGATTTTCCGAACTCTATTCAGCAAAGCCATCAGAGGAATCTGCGGATTGTCCCACTCATCACGAATTTCCTCATCGTCATCGAACGATTCGAAATACGGAAGGTTTTCAGACGGTCTCGCATTGGCAAAGCCGCGCCCCTCTCGACGAAGTGGATCTACTCTTACAACCACCATAAATGGCACATCAGGAAAGCGAGCCTTGATATAGGCGGCGGCATCTTTGTTGAGTCGATCTTCCAACTCGACAACCCGAGGATGCTTGAGAACCTCTTGCGCTTGCGCCACGCCGGCCGCCAGTGCGACTACTACACCTAGAAGAAGCGACTTGAGCACACCAATACGTGTGAGAGCCCTATTAAACTTCCGGTTCTTCATAAACTTTCCTTCACTTCTGGTTCGACAACCAAAACGACTTTTCTAGCTAACTTAATTCCATTTTCGGCATAGTCCGGCTCACTCGCGATCGCCCGCGAAAGCTCCGTTGCCGTAAGATTCAACTCTCCGTAACCGCCGAGTCGCATACGACTAAGTGGTATGCCGAGGCGTTGCAGGACTCGCATCGTCGCAACCGAGCGAAGAGCCGATAGCTCCAGATTATCTTTAAATCGACGATTGGCATACGCGATGACTTTTTTGTTGTCGGTGTAAGCTCGAATCCCCAACACGTAGCTACCAGCATACGGTAAGTACTTTTCAACAAAACCCTTCAGCTCTCGCTCGCCATCTTTCGTAAGCTCAATCTTGCCGAGACCAAAAAAGGAAGTATTGGGGAACTCGATAATCAATCGTTGTCCCACTTTATAGACCCTTGCTTGAAAGCGCTGAGGCCCGACAACTTCCTCGTAGTCTTCCGAGGCAGGCTTTCTTGAGCCCTCTTCTGGTGAAATCGTAAGTTTCGCCGTCGAATCAAGTTTGATAGCAAGATCCCGCTCCATCTTCTCAAGGCGCTCTTTTTTGCTGTCTGTTGAAAAGAAGAGGATAAAGAACGTGAGAAGTAGCGTGATCATGTCGCCGTAGCTGACAGCCCAACTCCCGTCCGAATCGACCTCGTTTGAATCGCCAGTCCGGCGTTCTTTTAAAACGCCCACCTTATGCCGCTCCCGCCGACATCCCCGCGCTCAGCGAGCCAGCGCCAACTGATTCACCGTCTCCAGACATGAGATTCACGCGTTCATTCGGTGCAACGTACGAGTTGAGAATCTCTTGAGCTTCAAGCATCGTGACACCATCGATGTGTAGTAACACCGCATGTAGCGCGACTTCCGCACGCTTCTTGTCGACCTTCGCTGTTTTCAACATATTCTCGCCCGCCGGATTCACGACCATGTTGGCTACCAAAAGACCGTAGAACGTCGCCATCAGGGCGATCGCCATCAAGGCGCCCGTCTGTTTAGCATCCGCTCCTTGCGAAACGCCCTTCATGAGGGTCACAAGTCCAAGAACTGTTCCCGCAAGACCAAATGCCGGAGGATATTTCGCAAGAGAACGGATCGAGTTTGCAACCGCTTCCTGTCTCTCGAAAGACTGCAGGATACGCTCGTTAAGAATCTCGAGAATTCGTTCTTTAGAAAACCCCAGACCAAGAAGTTCAGCTCCGTCCTTCATCACTTCGGCTGCCAAACCTTCGCCTCTCGGCTGAATGTTTGCCCCGCCTTGTCTTAAATCGCTCAGATAGTTCATGCAGTCCGAAACGATCGAAGTGCTGCTTCTCGCTCCCGGAACGAATAATCGAGAAATCGAATGAAGCACCGTGCGCCGATGTTGCCACGGGATCGTGATGATCGAGACAGCAAACGTGCCACCGAAAACGGTAGCAAATCCGACGAAATCCCAAAATGTTTTGGCGTCCTGTTTAAGATGCAACACCGCTACGGCAAGCGCCGAAATCGCAATGAAGATACCTAATGGAAAACCCATATCAAACTCCTGCCGTTCCTCGGCCTTGAACCTTTTCGATTCTTTCGATCATACGAAGTGTGTCGATGTTGTTGGGATTCAGACGATTGGACCGGCGATAGCTTTCCAACGCTCGCTCCAGATTTTTCTGCAGATAGTAGACGTTCCCCAGAAGATCATGGATCACTGAAACCGTTCCGAACTTGGTTGAGAGCTCCTCTAACAACCGGCCAGCTTAGTCCAAACGTTTTCGGCTTACGAGACTAGCGGCATCTGCAATCCCTTTTGCCAAGGTGTTTGCCGATTCTGCCTGGTTCTGACAAACCTGCGGAAGCGCCGTCGCCTGTAGGTTCACGTTGAGGCGTCCAACTCCTCCTGTCGGCAGTCGTGGAACAACAGCCGAGAGAGGACTAAAACCTTCTTTGGAAACTTCCACTTGCAGCGTTTCTTGAAACAAGACAGGAAAATTTCTGCTGTCGATCTCGATTGGAGTCTTGCCGACTTTGACCGGAGCATGGTCTTTTGCAATCAGAACAACATCCGCGCTATCCGGAGTCGAATTCACTCGTAATCTTGATGTCGCACAGCCTGCTGAAACAAGAACGACTCCGATAAGAGCCAGCTTTTTAAGATTTGAGAACATCCGCGCCACCCCTGCAAAAAACAACGGCCTCACACCGGTATTCGCATCCCTTTTCGGGAATTGGAGCTCGACTCTTGAGTTCAAACTTAATGTTTTCTTAAACAAAACTATGTATGCGTCACGCAGCTGCACGAAAGGCCGGATACTAAGTCCAAATTGACTGGATCGATGAGACCTATGTCCTGAGTCTAGACGAGAGCCATTTCAAAGCCGACATTCTGAATATTGATGAGAGCCGCAGGATCAAGGCTCGGCGTAAAGTTTCTCGACCGCACTTCGAAAATTTGAACCCGAGTCGTCGCGCTTACGCGGCCACGTAAATCACGAAACCCAAGTCCGACGCTGTCTGGCACCACGAGCATCGTACGTTTTCGCAGAAGGCTTTTGATCGGCTCGCTATAGCATGCTTCGATCGCCGCCATCAGAGCCAAGCGCCTCTGAACTGCCGACGCTTCCGAACGAAAAATCAAACCCGACATATAGACTGTCGACAAAGCCGATTCTTTTCCAACGCCGGCAAGCTTCATCACCGCCCGCATTACGCCCGAAGCGTCAGAAAGCCACATACGTTTCATCGAATCAGGAGAGACAAGGCGTACTCCCAATTGCACATCACCGGCGCGATCCTTAATGACCAACGGCAAGCCCGACTCCAGCGGCTGCGTATAGCCGTGACGCATACGCGACGCTTGCGCGGCCGAAAAATCACGGTAGGCCGATTCATCCTTCCAAAACGCTTGAAGCCCGGCGTCCTTGATCTTTCCACTTTCCGGCAACGGCGCCCATGACCCTAAGAGATTAATCATCCGCACCTGCCCGATAGACTCGTACAGGAAATCCGAATTCCGCCGTTCAACAAGGCTTCGCAAAGCCAACGCATTGTCACCCAAAATCGCCGTCAAAAAAGTTTCGACGCCAAGATCGCGCGAAATCTCTTCGATCAGGCGACTATAGATCGTTCGCCAAAGGCGAAACGTCTTGCGATTAGGAATCACGCGAAGATCACCCAGGTACGCAACTCTCGTTCTCGATCCGGCAATATATCCCTCACGAACCGAAACCGCGCCAAGCCCCAACAGTTCTTTCGAACCCTTCAAGCCACCAGTAACAGCAACGTGCGCCTCGCCTCGTGCGCGAAGAAGAGAAAAGAAATCCGGAGAACGATCATAAACCAAATTAAAACCCGGAAGACTCATCGGATACTTCTCAAAAAGCTTCCGAATCTCTGGCTCGTCTTCAGAGGTCGCTAGTCGAGCGTCTATAGTCCCCGCGACTTCTGTGTTCGCGAATTCTGTAAAAGCCGCCTGGATCGCCCGCCTAGCAGCTGTCTCGAGCTGAGTTTGCAACTCTTGATTTTGTGGAAAGCGCTTGAGCTCGATATTTATATCCATATTTCTCGCTCTTTGGTCCAAGCCACAGTGTGTAGACGCTCATCACCATCTCGCCCCATCTCTCGCAGGCGCTCTATCGCGATATGCAGTTCATCTGCCGCCGTCGACATAAACGGTCGTCCATAACCATGCTCATCAAGCTGTTCCAGATTCGATCCTTGATTCTTCATGATCTCAACATCCTGCTCGATCACCTGCCGGGTGTAGAACTCCATCGGCCGAATCATCATCCGTTGAACAGCTCTTCCCAACGCCCCCGGCAAGAGTCGATACGCGATCCAAGTGTACACACGCGTGCGGTAACGCCCCATCGGAGTGCATTGGCTATTGATCACATACCCACGGTCACCGAATCGATAATCCACCCGTGTGATATTAGGAAATATGAACTCGTCCGTGTGAAGCATTGGATTTCCATCCGGATTCAGAACCTTGGAAGAAAATCCGATGCTATCGTTCGGCTGCTCATACGTGACCAACACGCGTGATCGGCCAAGCTCCACGGTAATCGGCACCTTTATTTCACGACGATTGCGAAACCACTTTTCATGCACGTAAACGGTGTGTGGAACATCCATGAAGTTCTCAACAAGATGAGTCACTTCATTGTGAAAGTCCGTGACCATAAAATACCCGGACCACTCGCGATTGTCAGCGTAAGGGAAACGCCAAGTAGGACTTGCGAGAGGAGCCTGATCTCCCATCCATACCCAGAGCGCACCGTCTTGCTCCACCACAGGAAAAACCCGCAACGTCCAAGCATTTCCAGTCCGAACTTTCGCACCAGTGGCGCCCTCATGAGTCCCCTCCGACGGGACCTCACAAACCCGACCATCCGTTCCGTAAACCCAACCATGATACGGGCAGCGGAGCTTCCCTTCTGTGCACGCACCCTCCGAAAGCTTTGCTCCACGATGCAGACAACGATCGAGCGCCGCGTGCAACAACCCTTGGGAGTCGCGATAGATCACCAGCGGTGTTTCGTAAACCGTTGTCGCGAGTAAACCGTTTTTAGACCGCTCCAACTCCGCAGTGAGACCAGCGATATACCAGTTCTCGCGAAGCTTTCCGTCGTGCTCACGAAGGCCCGCTAAACCAGCTTGTTTGGCGCCGACACCGCCAGCGCACTCGGCGATTTCTTCAGGCGTAAACCTTGTCGGCGAGAGCCTCATGGAGCGACTCCGTCCAATGGCGCTGAGCCGACTCCGCGCCCTAACCACCTGTTCAATTTCGTATTAAGATTTTTAACCAGCGCCACACACGCCTTACAGACAAAACGTGTGAAAACCGAAGGCCCAATCGGAGCCAAGCAACAGAGCTCATGCCCCTCGCGCCAACCAGGATTCGCCAGCGAGAAGAAACGAACATTTGAGTTCTGCAAAAGTTCTTCGCGAATCGGCGCTACACCCTCACGAAGACATGGTGCCCCTGCCGCAAACGGCAACACGCACGCCTCGCCAGCTTGCGCACCAAAGCCCTCAAGCGAACGCGCACGCAAGCGTCCTGGGTAAAGCTTCTCAGCAAACTGCCTCATCACAGCTCGTTCAAAATCGGGAGTCACTCGATCAAAGCGCGGCCAATGCGTCGGGAAATTATTGGTGAGCAGCAAGTAGGTTTTGTAACCCTTGGAAATCAAAAACCAGTAGCAAGGCCGACGCCCACCTGTCGCAATCAGGTTTTTCCACCAGGTCGCAATCAGTAGGCGACAAAATGCTGATCGCAGTGCCGACTGTCCCCAAAAATCTCGTTCAATCACCGTATCGCCGCTAAAGAGGCCCGCAATTTCGCGGCCGTCGACTTTCGTTTCAAAAGTTTTAAGAGTCGTGAAGCCGCGAATCTTATTCGTCTTGCGTTCGCGTAAGAGAATCACGTGCGACTTTTCTTGAAAATCGCGAAGAAATCCGTCCCAGGTGACGTTGAGATAGTAGCGACCAAAAATCGCGAACATCTCTTCAATGTCCAACGAGCTGACATCGGCCACTCTCACTAAACGACCATATAGCTTTGCTGATTTCTTCATAAGCGTATGCCTATAAGTTTCACTCCCTATTCCTGCGCCACGTCAACCTGTATCACTTGCTGCGCTCACAAAGCTCGGGCAAAACATCTGAATGACTAATGAATCCGGCGTCCCCTCGCCCGTCACCGCGTCGCAGTGGTTAAACTATCACCACCTTTATTATTTCTGGGTGATCGCGACCGAAGGCAGTATCGCGCGCGCGTCGACACGGCTTCGCCTCGGACAGCCGACGCTGTCCACGCAGCTGAAACACCTCGAAGACTCGGTCGGCCGACCGCTATTTGATCGTCGCAATCGACGCCTGGTTTTGACGGACGCCGGCCGCATCGCGCTTCAGTATGCGTCGGAAATATTTCGCATGGGCTCGGAGATGGTCGAAGCCATTCAAGACCGCGCCCCTCGTGGTGGGAAAACGCATGTCCAGATTGGCGCCCTTGACAGTGTGCCAAAGCACCTCACACTTCGTCTGACAGAGGCCGCCTACCAAGTTGGTCCCTGCACGGTTTCTATTTTGGAAGGAAAGGGAGACGAATTGCTGCGCGAGCTTCAAGCTCATCGACTGGACATCGTGCTTTCCAATGCACCGCCGGCACTGGACGAAGACGGCAAACTCACTGTGCGCCCGATCGGCAAGATTCCAATCTCGGTTTATGGCGCTCCGAAATTCAAGGCATTGAGCAAACGTTTTCCAGAAAGTTTGAGTGGGCAAAACTTCGTGCTGCCAACCTATCATTCGAAACTGCGGCACGATCTTGAACACTACTTCCGTATGGCGCGAATCTCGATTGTGCCGATCGCCGAGACACAAGACTCCAGCCTGCAGAAGCTCATGGGAGCTTCCGGCCTGGGGCTGATTCCTCTGGCCGAGTCCGAGGCGGCCGAGCTGGTGCGAGAAAAGTCTTTGGTGAAAATCGGCAAACTCGACAATGTCGCCGAGGAGTTCTGGCTGATCACCACGGCGCGCAAAGTGGAGAACTCGATTGCGGCTCAACTGGCGAAGAGCTTTGCTTTGTTTAAAGCGAACTAAATTCTAAAATATATCAATTTTGCGAAACTATTGGGTTTTGATAGAGTGCTAAATAGCAATTCGAACAGAAGTTTCGAATGGAGGACGAAAGCATGCAGATGGGTAAACGACTCTTTTTATTCTTAGCGATGAACATCTTGGTGGTTCTAACACTCTCTGTGGTGACGTCGGTGCTGGGAATCCAGCCATACCTCACGGCGCAGGGCCTGAACATGGGTGCGCTCATCGGGTTCTGTTTGGTCTGGGGTATGGGTGGCGCCTTCATCAGCCTTTTGATGTCAAAGACCATGGCAAAATGGTCGATGGGTGTGAAGATCATCGACCCCAACACCATGAATCTCGAAGAGCGCGACGTCGTGAACATGGTTCACCGCTATGCACGTTCGGCCGGGTTGCCAAAAATGCCTGAGGTCGGAATCTATGACTCGCCCGAAGTGAACGCGTTTGCGACCGGACCGTCGCGTTCGAATTCGTTGGTCGCGGTCTCGACAGGCCTTCTTCGTCAGATGGACAAACGTTCGGTCGAAGGAGTTATCGGACACGAAGTGGCACACATCGCAAACGGTGACATGGTGACCATGACACTTCTGCAAGGTGTGGTGAACGCCTTTGTCATGGCACTCGCTCGAATCGTTGCCTATGCCATCCAAAACGCACTTCGCAGCAACGACGATCGCGAAGGTGGCGGAGCCCTTGGGGGATTCGCTTACATGGCGACGGTGTTTGTCCTCGAGATGGTCTTCATGGTGCTTGGCTCGATCGTCCTGATGTGGTTCTCGCGTCAACGTGAGTTCCGCGCGGACGCTGGTGGCGCGAAGTACGCGGGCAAAGACGCAATGGTCGGCGCACTGAAGAGCCTGCAACGTGTCTCCGAGCTCAACTACCAAGTGGCCGAGCAAACAGAAGCGAAACCGGCATTTGCGTCGATGAAGATTTCGGCGACGACTCGCGGAGTTCTCGCCAACTTGTTCCGCACTCACCCGACTCTCGAAGAGCGAATTTCCCGCCTCGAACGTCAAGGCGTCTACGCCTAAAACGAGAAGGGTTCGGGAATTCCAGCATACCGGAATTCCCGAATCCCCCCCTCTTCCCTTCCCAGCCGCGTCGGCTAAGCCAAGGGCCGAGTCGCCAACTAGAGTACATACTCCAAATAGAGCACCGTGCTCTATTCTGAAAAATCCCCGCGATTTTCCCTTGTCCTGCGAGAGCGAATCCTCTAACTCGTGTCTGCACGTGAGGGGACATCGCTATGGACATCAAAAAATCAGAAGTGAAAGAACAAAAACTCACACCTGGCGCGCTTCCAATTGGCCTGCGTGCGGCGCCTCCTAAAAAGAAAGTGGGAAACCGCGAGCGCATCCTGCTCTCCAGCATCGATCTCTTCAACCAGTCCGGCGTGGTCGCAATCACGACCAACCACATCGCCCACCACCTTGGCATTTCACCTGGCAACCTGTACTTCCACTTTCGCAACAAAGAAGAAATTATCTACGAACTCTTCGAGATGATGTGCCAGGAAACTTACGACGTCTGGAAACCAGCGCCGGCCCGCAGCCAGCAGTCGACGCTACCGGCCTCGCCCTCCGAGCTGATCGAACGTTCGTATGAGGTGTTTTGGAAATATCGTTTCTTCCACCGCGAAATGTATCACCTGCGGCGCAAGGACCCGAACCTGGCAAAACGCTGGAAAGCTCATATCTCAAAAACCATGCGGCTCTTGCAGGCGATGTATGCGCAGTGGGTAAAAGACGGCGTCATGAGAAAGATCCAAGACGCGCGTGAAATGCAAATGATCAGCGACACGGTGCTGATCACATCCTCTAGCTTTTTGCAGTTTTTTGAGAGCCCCGAAAAGCCAGCGACAAGACGAAGCTTAAGAACAGGCCTCGAACATCTTTTGCTGTTTTTGCTTCCCTACCACAGCGAAGCCTATCAGGCATCAATTCGTGCACGCCTGAATGAGATCCGTCCCACAACAAACTGATTACTGAAAAACTGTGCACGAGGCGCGAGGTGACAGCACCTCGGTTCCCGGTGCGCCCATAACCTCGAGAGACACGTCGATCATCCCCGCAGAGATCGACTTCAGTTCGGCTGCGTTGACTGAGACCATCACCGCCCCGATGGGATCAAAGCTCACCGCGGTTGCGATCGACTGACCCTCGTTCGTGATTTTCGATTCGCTGATCTCCAGCTGCACGCCGTTTTGCGTGATCGCCAGAATCTGACCGGCACGATCTGCTTCGATTCGAATTTCATTCTTTTCGGCCGCGCAAAAAACCAGGCGAGTGACCTCTGCTTGTGCGGGTGAGGTCGTGGATAAAACCAGTCCACACGCCGTGAGGACCGAGGCCATCAAGAGGAGCTTAGAGCTCGTGGGAGTCTTCATTTTCCGTCTCCTTTAAGACAAATTCGAATGAATCAGAGCCCTTGCTAAGCGCAATTCGTACCGCGGGCCGCTTGAGATTTAGCTCTGGCTGACCGTGCAAACCGAGCTCGTGGCGCGGCATTTTTTCATGGCGACCTGCCGTGGAGAGGCACCTTTCTAAATGAAACTTAAATGAAACCAGTTCTCATCTATTGACGAACCCCACTCACGAGCCGTAACGTGCCGGCATGTCGAAAAGCGCTCCCCCCCTGCTTCCTTCTTCCCAAACTCTTCCAGGCGGCCTGGGGGCAGACGTGCAGACTGCCAGTCCACGCGGACGCAAGCCGACGGTGCCGGCCAAAAAGATCATCCGCGATCTTGGATTAAAAGTGACTCAGCAGCGACTCGATATTCTGGAGGTCGTGCGCAGCGGGCCGAACCACTTCACGGCACAAGACGTTTTTGAAACTGTCGAGAAGCGCAATCCCGAAATCGGGTTCGCCACGGTCTATCGATTTCTTCGCACGCTCACCGACGCAAGCTTCGTCACCGAAGTCCGCATGGGCGGCATGCCGGCCCGTTACGAATGGGCCGCGCGCGATCACCACGATCACCTCACTTGCACGTCGTGCGGCAAGATCGTCGAATTCGAAAACGTCGAAATCGAGCGCCTTCAGGAAAAAGTGGCGCTTCGCTTCGGCTTCCTCCTCACGTCTCACGTACTCGAACTTTACGGCGTCTGTCCGGAGTGCCGTCAAAAGAACGTGAATCAGGCCGATGCTGAGAATTCTCGATAAACCCGCCGGCGTCACCACGCATACCTCACTTTCGGAAGACGAAGCCAAGCGGCTTCATCTCGAACCGAACGATGGTTTTCTTGAGCACCTTTCGATGCGTTCCGGGAAAACACTGCTACCGGTTCACCGTCTCGATGTTGGGACTTCTGGCACACTGCTCGCCTGGGAAAGCGATGGATCACCCGGCGCACTCGCGGCGATGTCCCACCTGGCGCAGGCCTTTGAAAGCCGGGAAGTCGACAAACGTTATCTCTTCCTCACCGACCGACAACCACGACGTGGTTTCAAAAGTGGCGACAAAGTGGAGTCCCATATTTCCCGCGTGCGCTCGGGCGGCCTCAACAGACAAGGCCCTCAGTACGTTTCGCATTCGCCCACAGCACAAGAGCCCATCAATGCGGTGACGATCTTTGAAAAACTCAAAGACCATGGCAAACACTCACTCTGGCTTGCAAAACCTCTCACCGGTAAACCCCATCAAATTCGCCTACACGCTGAAAACGCGGGACTCGCAATCCTTGGAGACACCGAGCACGGGGGCTCGGCATTTCCCACGCTCTTCCTTCACGCCGCCGCCGCGAGCTTGAAGGACACGGCCGCCGGCTTCGAAGCCTCAAGCCCTGCACCCGTTTGGTTCGAGAAACTTGATCTACTCGACGATCCCGTGCTCATCGGCTGGCTTTCAGGACTGGATCGACGCGAACGACTCAATCGCAGCCTTCGCCTGCTTGGCGTGGCGATTTCCGAAACTCGCCGCGAACTTCATGGCGAATCCGGAAGCCTGGATCTTCGCATCGATCGTTTGGGTGAAGTGTGCCAGTTTCATTGGTACGGTTCGACCAACAGACTTAAACAAGAGTTGACCGAATCTGACATTCAAAAAATCCGTCGCCTGGCGGAGATCAGCGGCATCAAAGACTGGTGGATTCAGTATCGGTCGAATCGCGGCAGCGGACAAAGCCAAGAGCAGGTCATCACATCTCACGATTCGCTGCCAAAACGTTGGCATGCTGGTGAAGAGAACTTACGTTTTTTATTTTGTCGCGACCGAGGCCTTTCAAGCGGACTGTTTCTCGATCAGCGGGCCAACCGTCGCTGGGTCACACAACATCGTCCTCGCTCGCTATTGAATCTGTTTTGCTACACCGGAGGTTTTTCGGTCGCGGCGGCAGCGGCAGGTGCCGAGCACGTCGTCAGCGTCGATCTCAGCCGGCCGTTTTTGGAATGGGCAAAAGAAAACTTTCAGGCCAATCGCTTAGACCCGGCCGACTCACGCTATGAGTTTCGCGCAATCGAAGCCCGCGACTATCTCAAATGGGCCGAAAAAAAGGGTCTGCAATTTGACGTTGTCGTCTGCGATCCACCGTCGTTTTCTCGAACGGAAAACGGTGTGTTCCGCATCGAAACCGAACTTGAGCCTCTCATCGCCTCCACCTTGTCTGTTACCAAAGACGGCGGCCGCCTTCTGTTTTCTACCAACTTTGAAAACTGGTCGACACAGGAGTTCGTCTTCCGTGTCTCCGAAATCGTCAAAAAACTAAGAGCCAAATCCAATCGTCAGTTCACGCTGGAACGCACTCCAAGTCCCGACTGGGATTTTGAGTTCCCACGCGAACCTCGACGAATGAAGAGTATTTTCGTGAAAGTCGCAAAGAATTGAAAACCGATTGCACAGGTCGATCGTCAAGATTTCAGGAAAATTGGATTTTTCTTCCCCCGACTTCAGCTAGATCTTGAGCGAGATTCTTTGAAAACTGACTAAAAGCCTGACGACCAGACACTCATCCAGAGCCAGTCTTTCCTACGGGAATTCTGCAGATCTCTTCAAACTTTCGAAATCTCAACAACTTAGCTCGCCTCATTGCGAATCACCGCCTCAGAAAGCCTCGACCTTTCGCCAGCTAACACGACTTACGTCGACACTCCTCGAATGATTTTAGTCTTGCGACAGAGGTCCGATAGGTCCCTTAAGAACAAGACTGCTGTCTGACGACGATTGTCGCAAGCACTCGAGAGGAGTGAAGCATGGCTCGCAAAACTTTGGGTTTGAAAAGCATGATCCCGATCTTCGTCATCGCCGGACTGTCGATGGGCAACGAAGGTTGTGAGGAACAACAGGACAAACCGCGAGTGCTGAAAATGGATATCGAAATCGGCTCACTCAAAGGTCGAGTGGTTCGACTTCCAAATGGTGAGTCCGTCGACTTCCCGTACGTCGCAAACTCACTCTTCTATCGCCAAGTCATCAATCACGACCACTTCGTCATCGGCAACCCCGTACCGACATCATTGATGTTGGCTAGCCAAGGCGGGCAATTCAAAGCACAGGGCGTGACAGACGCCTCAAGTGCCGAGGCGGCTCCTTCTGGACTGGTTTCGGGCCGCGACGTCGCTGTTCTCGAAAACTACGGTCTTTTGCGACAAACTCGCCTTGAAGGCCAGTCGCTTATGCAAGGTCGCACGTCCGAACGTGAAGTCGTCGAGGGCAAAGCCTCGGCCTCGCAAGTTTCAAAATTGCCAGCCTGCCTTTACGATCTCCCTCAGTCGCTTCTTGGCGGCGAAGTGATCTCGTTTCAAATGACAGGCGGAGGCGGAATTGGAATCGGTTACGGGCCAGGTGGTGATCTGCCAGGCTCGGCCGCTGGTCGCATCAATTTCCAATCAAGCAAACTCGAGCTAGGACTTCGCACGGACGATCCTCTGACCCAGCAAGCGATTGCAATCGGCGACGGTGTTGCCCGTCAGTCACAAGTACAGTTTGGTCTCGATTTCGTCCCCGGTGTTCCAGTTGGAATCAGCTTCTTTTACAACACACCCATCACCGACGTCATTCGCAACGCCATGGACGATGGCCTCAATCAGATCGTCGATCGCTACAAAAATCTGCTCTCGACAAACAAAGACTGGAATGAGGTTTGGGAATCACGCGTGATCTACGATCCAGAGATCGTAAACAACGACACGCACATCGCATTCCGTGGTGGCTACCGCGCCGGCGTGAAGATTGGCGACACATTCCAAGTCACCAACCTGCACTACGCCTGGAAAGGTGCCGCTTGTTACACACGCCTGATGTACAAGATCTCGCTGACTGTGACTCCTATTGCGGAAGCGACGGTGGTCTCGGTTGGCGATAACGTTTCAGTTGCGGTTGTGAAATACCTGACCGAACAGAAAATTCAGCCGGGAGCACAAGTAAAAGTGCTGAAGCTGGTCGAACCAGTGAAAAAGGCTTCGAGCTCATCGTCCTCGGGATCTAAAAAGTAAGGCCGCCAACGGCTGCCTGCCAAAAGCTATTTAGTCGCCATGAGCGCCGCTAAGGAGGCGCTCAATTTTTTTGACGAGGCCGTCTAGGTCACGTGTCGAACGCGGACAAACAAATATCGTGTCATCACCCGCAATCGTCCCGAGAATTCCCAAGGTCATACGATTTTGATCAATCACCCGTGCGGCCAACGATGCCGATCCTGGTGCTGAATGAACCACAATCATGGCTCCGTTGTGATCGATATCCGTGATCAACGACCCGAGTCCCGCTGGCTGCATAAGCGGCGCCACGTCTTCGACCAGGCGATACACTGTCATACCAGAGGGATCGATCACCTTGATCGCGCCAAGCTTGCGCAGGTCGCGAGAAATCGTCGACTGGTTCACTTCGAAGTCCAGCTTCTCAAGCTCCGACCGAAGCTCGTCTTGTGTGCTGGCATCTTCTTTCAAAAGCAGTCTGCGAAGTGCCTGAAGGCGAGCCGCCGTGTCCGTTCGATCTGCCATGTGCCTCGCCTCCTTTCGTGAGTTTGCGAGAAAAAGTTATTTGCCCAAAAGGCCAATCAAAAGCGCCTTTTGCGCATGCATGCGATTTTCCGCTTGCTGAAACAAAACCGAGTTTTCATGCTCGACCAATGCAGCGGTGATCTCTTTTTCTTTGATCATCGGCATACAATGCATGATCGCCGCCTTGGGGTCTGCATGACTATAGAGCTCTTCGTTCAACTGGTAGGCCTGAAACACCTTATCCCGGTCGGTCTCTTCTTGCTCAAAGCCCATGCTTGTCCAAACATCGGTGTAAACAGCATTTGCCGATTTAACAGCCTCAACCGGCGAAGCATGCGCCACCACCTGCCGACCAGCGTCCTTTGCACGTTTTTTTGCCTGGCGAACCACAAGCGAACTTGGCTCGTAACCGGCCGGACACGCGTAGTGAACATCTACTCCCAAAATCGGAGCCAGCAACAACAGGCTGTGCAGCATATTGTTTCCGTCCCCGACATAGGCAAGCTTCAAGCCTCCGAGATCGCGATATCGCTGCATCAACGTCTGAAGATCTGCGAGCACCTGGCACGGGTGATGTGTGTCGCTGAGTCCGTTGATCACCGGAATCGGAGACTTAGACACCATACGATCCAAAATCGAGTGTGCATGAGTTCGCACCATCACCGCATGGCAATACCCCGCAAGCACACGGATCGTGTCTTCCGGATCTTCTTTTTTTCGGCCAATCGAATCAAGTTCGAGCACCGAGCCGCCAAGCTCTTGAATCGCGACGGTGAAACTCACCCGTGTGCGAAGCGACGGTTTTTCAAACAGCAACACGACGTTTTTATTGCGAAGGTCGTCGCGACGAAAACCGGCAAGACGTTGCTCCTTGCAAGACTCCGCCAACAAAAGGAGATCCATAAGCTCTGCCTTCGAAAGCTCGGTCCCCGTCAGAAAATGCTTCGATTTAAATTTCGGCGTGAGTGCCATCTTTAGGTTCCCCTCAAGCCTTGTCCGAAAGGTCAGCTTCGCGCCGACGTGAACGCAAGCGACAAACTGTTCCGACACCATGATCCGTGAACAGCTCTTCCACGATTGCGTGTGGACGACGCGCGTTCATGATGTGAACATCGGTCACCTTGTTTTGAATCGCATGCAAAATGGTGCGCGCCTTGGCTAACATCCCACCCTTCACCACGCCGTCTTCGATCAGCTGCAAAAGCTCACCGGCATCAAGCTCCGGGATCAGATTCATCTGCGTATCCAAAATGCCGTCTTGATCGGTCAGGAAAAGCATTTTGGTCACACCCAGCGCACTTGCGATTTGACTGGCCGCCCAGTCGGCATTGACGTTGTAGGACTGGCCATCTCGTCCGGCACCAATTGGCGCAATGACGGGAATACCGCGATAGCCAAGTTCGTCTTCCATCATGAGGATCTCGTCAATCAGCTGTGTATTGACGCGCTCAACTTCGCCCACCTGCTGCAGACGTTTATCGGCCTGACGGCAAATCAACGTTCCGGCATCCATTCCCGAAAACCCAACGGCGCGTAGGCCAGTGTGGTTCAACGCACGAACGATGCGACGATTGACGAGACCACAAAGTGTCATCTCGATCACCGCCATCATCTCTGGTGTCGTCACACGAAGCCCTTCAACAAACTCCCATGTCATTCCACGACGGGTGAGTTCCTCATTGATTGCAGGCCCACCGCCATGCACCAACACCACCCGCACACCGACGGCACGAACCGTCGCCAGATCTTCACAAATCTGAGCCAACAGCCCATCGTCTTGCAAAATCGAACCGCCAAGTTTCACAACCACTGTGCTGCCGGCGAATTGCTTCACATAGCCAAGCGCCGCCAGGACATCATGAGAAACGGTTTTTGCTGCGTTCGAGACCGTCGGTGTTTCAGTGCTCACGTTGTGTACTCCGTGTTGATATCGACATACTTCTTCGAGAGATCGCAACCCCATGCTGTCGCTTCATCGCTTCCGGACTTGAGATCAATTTCCACGACGATCTTCGACTTCTTCAAGAGTGCCTTCACCTCTGGTTTGTCAAATGGCTGTGGACGTCCATCCGCAAACAGCACCACCCCTTGCATCGTGAGGCTCAGTCGACCAAGTGCCACTTCAGGAACTTGCTCGGCACCAAGGCGCGCAATGATACGCCCCCAGTTCGGATCTTCTCCGTGCATCGCTGTTTTCACGAGCGGCGACACCGTGACACCTCGAGCCGCACGTCGAGCCGTCGCGAGATCGGGCGCACCTTTGAGATGAATCTCAACAAGCTTCGTCGCACCTTCACCGTCGATCGCAATGGACTGCGCCAACAGAGTGGCGATTTCGCGAAGTGCCGCTTGAAACTTCTTTTCATCCTCGAGAGTTTTCAGCCCGACACCGGAGGCCCCGTTGGCCAAAAAGAAAACCGCATCGTTGGTCGACGAATCGCCGTCAACGGAGATCATGTTGAAGCTCACATCCGTGGCGTCTTTCAGGAGCGCCTGCGCCTTGTTCACTGGAACTTCGCAGTCCGTGAGAAGGTAACCCAGCATGGTCGCCATGTTCGGATGGATCATCCCCGAACCCTTGCAGACTCCCGTGATGCGAACCATCCCAGTTGAAAGCTGCAGTTCGGTGGTCACTGTCTTCGGCACAAGATCCGTGGTCAGAATAGCCAGCGAAAAGTTTTCGGCGGTGTCGGTCGCACGTTCAACAAGTTCAGGAATTGCCGGAACGATTTTCGCCATATCAAGCTGAGGCCCGATGACACCTGTCGACGCCACCAGAACTTCGCGAGGAAAACACTCAAGTTCCTTTGCGACTTCAAAAACCAACTGTTTGTTGTTCTCAACACCTTCGGGCCCAGTGGCCGCATTGGCTTGACCAGAGTTTGTGACAATCGCGCGGATCGAAGTCGACGGCAAAATTGAACGGCAATAGTGAACCGGTGCCGCAGCAAACCGATTTTCTGTGAACACACCTGCCGCAACCGCCGGACGATCCGAAATGATAAGGCCCAAGTCAGGACGATAACGGCGGACTCCGCAGTTTACACCAGAAGCAGTAAATCCTTGAGGAAGTGGAGTGCGAGCGATACCAGGTCCAGGTGTCATCATAGTACACCCTCTCTTTCAGCTAGTCCGGTCTCGACTTTGAGACCTTGAAGTCGGTTGAAGTTTTCGACAGCCTGCGAGGCTGCCCCTTTCATCAAATTGTCGATCAGCGAGAACACGATCAATTGATCGCCGCGAACATGCCACGCCAAAACTGTGCGAGCCGATCCCACCACACGGCGCAAGCCAAGCTCGTGCCCGGCTGGTACCACCCCAGCTGTTCCCGCCTCGGAAAGACTCACTAGCCGAGCTAGCGGATAGTCTTTGTACAAGCTCTCAAAAGCCAAACGCACATCTTTCTCCTGTACGCCTTTGTTCAGTCGAGCATGGATCGAAACGATGATGCCACGGCGAACAGGAAGTAGGTGCGGAACAAACGAAAAACTAACATCTGTCGCGCGTTTGATGTCTTTCAGACCCCATCTCGCAACAGCCTCCGCGATTTCCGGTTCGTGTTGGTGTCGCCCCACGCGGTACGGAAGACAGCCGCCGTCGACTTCCGCATGCAGCAGACGCTCTTCTGCCTTTTTTCCAGCGCCCGTGGTTCCAGATTTGGCGTCAACCGAGACCGTATCAAGACGAACAAGATTGGCGTGGTAGAGCGGCATCAATCCCAGAGCCGTCGCCGTGGCATAACAGCCGGGGTTTGCAACCAGCCCCATATTCGGAACACCCGTCGCAAAGGGAACGAGGCCATAATCCGCCTCTTGCACCAGTCCCGCTTCGGTGTGATTCATCCCATACCATTTGGCATAAAGCGCTTTGGAGTCCGACTCGCCCTGACCTTTCAAACGAAACGCACCCGACACGTCGATCACGTGCAGACCTTTTTTAAGAATCTTAGGCGCCCATTCCAAAGACACCTCGGCCGGTGTGGCCAGGAACACCGTCTGAAAACCAGGCGCTGCCGAATTCAGCGCATCCTCAAACTCCTTCATCGGCTGCCCCGACAAAGGAATCTCGAGTTCCGCGTGCGACGACTGGAGCGAAAGCTCTGGCAGGAGCTCGCGTGGGTCAAAACTTTGAGTTGCGAACATTCCTGTGAGAGACATCTGCGGGTGCAAAAGTGCGAGTCGAGCCAACTCGACGCCCGAGTACCCTCGTGCTCCTAGGATGGCGATCTTTTTTGCTCCTGGTTTTGTCATACTACCCACCGCAGTCCATGCCTGAAAATGATGCAATTTTATGCGCTCTTATGCATTTTTATCCTTGAAATACTGCATAAGTCAAGGCATAAATGCATAAATATCCAACCGGAGGACCATTTACGATGTCGACCACAACTCCCAAACAACCTTCTTTTGCCGACGCCACCGTCCCAGCTACAAAAGGTGGCAAAGTCGTTCTTGTGTATTCGGGCGGTCTCGACACGTCGATCTGCATCCCGATGATGAAAGAGCTGTATGGCTA
>CAKQVW010000010.1 GCA_934277865.1 uncultured Pseudobdellovibrionaceae bacterium
GCCGGTGCCTTGGGGGTTCGGCAGAATCCGATTCTTGCGCTCTTGTTGAACTTCATTTTGCCCTGGGACCTGTACTGGACATTGCGTTTTGATCGAGCTCGGCGAAGTGTGGAGTCGCGGTTGCCGGAATGGCTTGAGACACTCTCCGAGATGGAGGCCTTCATTGTCGGAGCCGAGTGGAACCGTGCGCATGGTCGAACCTTGCCAGAGTTTGTTGAAGTGCCATCCGGAGGATTGTTGGATGCGGTGCAGTTAGCGCATCCGTTGTTGCCAGCCGACCGACGTGTGGCAAATTCCATTCGAGTCGATAGCTCGCAACGTTGCCACCTCGTAACGGGTTCCAATATGTCAGGTAAGAGCACGTTCCTTCGTGCGATTGGGCTGAATCTCTTGTTGGCACAGGCGGGGCTGAAGGTCGTCGCTTCCAAGTTTCAAGTTTCGCGCTTGAGGCTGGAAAGCTCGATGCGGCCGAGTGATTCATTGGCAGATGGATTCTCTTCGTTTTATTCGGAGGTGTCTGACCTGGTCGAAATCTTGGCAAGAGCTGGTGGGAAGGAAGTCGTCTTTTATCTCGTCGACGAGATCTTCCGGGGCACCAACAACCGCGAGCGACGAATTGGTGCTGAGTCTGTCATTCGCGCATTTTCGAAGACACGAGCGATGGGTATGGTCACGACCCATGATCTCGACCTGGCGGCGCTCGAGGGACAAGTCGACGGTCTTGCCAATCACCACTTCAGGGATGATGTCGTCGACGGCAAGATGACGTTCAATTATGAGTATCGCAGCGGTCCGTGTCCGTCGACGAACGCCATCAAAGTTATGCGAACAGCCGGGCTTGAGGTGATTGAGACTTAGTCTCAGACTTTTGTCATGTGGCCGCCAGACGGTGGCCGGTCCAAAGTCGCACCGAGCGAGATGAATGAAAACATATCGCATAGATAGACATCTCGCGCATTATCGCGTCCAATAGCTCCATGGAATTTGACATTGTTTGGATTTGGGCGGCGGTCGCGACAGTTCTCCTGATCGGAGAAATGATGACGGCAACCTTCGGCCTTCTTTTCTTTGGTTTAGCGGCGGCCGTCACGGCCCTCGTGGTTTTGATCAAGCCAGACCTCGGCGTCGAGCTGCAGCTGATCGTGTTTGCCGTCTTGGGCCTACTTGGCGCCTTTTTTGGTCGCAAGTGGATCAAGCAAAAGCTGGCGAGCCGTGCAGCGCCTCCGATCAACGTTGATGCAAATACCGAATTTGTTGTGGATCGAGATTTCGAGCCAGGAGCAGAGGGTGCCGTTCTTTACCAAGGAGTGCCTTGGACCGCCGTCAATGACTCTCAAGAGCCTATTCAAAAGGGAGATCGAGTCAGAGTCGCGCGGACGATTGGAATTAAGTTGATGATCCAAAAAGTGACAAGAGGTTGGTGATGGGTGATTTGTCGATATTTGCGATAGTACTTTTAGTTTTCGCAGCGGTATTCGTCTTCAAGGCGATTCGCATTGTGCCGCAACAAGAGGTTTGGATTCTCGAGAGACTCGGGAAGTTTCAAGCGAGTCTGCAGGCTGGGTTGCATTTCGTAATCCCTTTTGTTGACGTGATTCGCTATCGCCACTCGTTAAAAGAGATCGTACTCGATATTCCGGCGCAAGTTTGTATCACGCGTGACAACGTTTCGGTTGGAATCGACGGTGTTCTATTCTTCCGAGTCGTCGATCCTATTAAGGCGAGCTACGGGATTAGTGACTACATCCAGGCCGTCGTTCAACTGGCGCAGACGACGCTTCGCTCTGAAATCGGTAAGATCGATCTCGATCGGTCGTTCGAAGAGCGTGATAAGATCAATGCCGCTGTCATCATGGCAATCGACCAAGCGACCGAACCGTGGGGCGTGAAGGTACTTCGTTACGAATTAAAGTCGATTCAGCCGCCGAAAGATGTTCTCGACGCGATGGAAAAGCAGATGCGCGCCGAGCGCGAAAAGCGTGCGAACATTCTCACGTCCGAGGCCGATCGTGACTCGAAGATCAACCGTGCCGAAGGTTTGAAGCAAGAAACCATCAAGGGGTCGGAAGCCGACAAACAAAAGCAAATCAACGAAGCAGAAGGTCGCGCTCAGGCCATTCTCGCGGTCGCGAATGCGACAGCGGAAGGTCTTCGTCAGATCGCGTCTGCGATGAACTCGCCAGGGGGCGAGGCTGCAGCGAAGCTTAAGATCGCAGAGGAATACGTGAAACAATTTGGTCAGGTGGCTTACGACGCCCGCGCCATCATCGTTCCAGCAAATGTGGGCGATCCGACATCGGTCATTTCAACGGCGATGGCAGTTATGGAAGGTGTTCGAATGACCGACACGCCAAAGGGTCGCGCGTAGAAATACGATCAAATAACGCGAGCTATTTTTAAAGCTACTCGGATTTGGCCCCGTATAAGACGGGGCTTTTTTCGTTCCAAAATAAGAGAACATTTCCTGAGCGCAGATTTCGATTGAGTTTCGTTGAAACCAGTTTTGCGCCTGTCGGCGCAAGCAGCTCTTGAGCACATCGAAATTCGGCATGGCTTGCATAGTGGGCTTCCGCCGTGTTCGCTGCTAGCTGAGCCGTCTCGACGTTCATCCGCTTGGCCGGGAGAAGATTGGCCATGTGTTGTTTCAGGCGAATCTCACGGAAGAGCCCGACAAGAGACTCTTCTTTGGCATGTGCTTGGACCTGGATAGTGATGCCGTAGCAGGTGCTGGTCTCGGCCTTGGCTTCCTTCAAGGACAAAGAAACCAGGAGCGCTGCAACTGAAACGGCAATAGTTGAAATTCGCCACTGACCCATGTGTCGGTAAAAATGCAGATCGGGGGCCGTTTGCAAGGCCGCTATTTGATCGCGAGAACCAACCTAGAGCGTTTTTGCAAATCCGTGGGCTCAGATTTGTCACCGGCGGGACCCTTAAGGGGCTCCTTCTTGGGAGGTCTTCGATTCAAACCCAAAGCAGAAGCCCCCGAGGCTGCACCAGATTTGCAGCCAATCGCACGACTTCTTTCGGGAGATATCATGGGTGCGATGAATATGGGTCCGACTAAATCGGTAATTGGTCACGGCGGGAAATCTATTCGAGTTGCAATAGGCCTGGGTGTGGCCGTTTTGGCTGCAGCTGTTGGTTGTACGCGTCTGGATCCACGAATCACAGCCGGGACTCTGTTGAGTTGGACTCTCCTGACGTTCAGTTATCCAACTATCGCAATCGTAAGATCTCGATCCGCGTTCCTCCCGGAAACTTGAACCCGAAGCTAAGCTGGCAAACGCTGTATCCCCAGATGCCAAATACAACCAAAAAGGAATTCGCGGCCTATGCGAACGACCCTGCTGGTCTAAAGGCAGCGATTGAGAAGAAGTACCAGCGAGCCTTATTGAAGATCGCGCGCACGCCAGGTGTCGTCGCAGAGATGCACAAGGCGGGTCGCCTCTATGGAATTGATCCGATTCTGATTTTTGGGACGATGATCGGCGAACATTCGTTCAATGTCGGAGCTGCCGACATGAGGCAAGACTTGATTGCGTCGTGGACCAGTGGTTGGACGAAGAGGTTCTTGATGAATTCTTCGGATCTGGAAACTCTGCTCCGGTCGCCGCAGGTTTCAAAGGACTGCGACAAACATCTGTCTCGCTCGCATGCCGACTACTGGGATTGTGTGGCAGCAGCTTGGAACAAGTACTTCAAAGGAAATCCAAACGACGGAATTGAACAAGACAACATGGGATTTAGGACGAAGTTCTTTAACCCGGTGGGTGTTGGGATGACCTATGGACTTGGACAGTTGGATCCGATTCGGGCTTTGATGGTCGCGGACATCGTAAATAAAACGAGTGGATTTAAGATGGTCACAATTTCGGACCCAGATGGTCTGTATGGTGCGATTCTTGATCCGATTTCTGGTGTGCACTATGTGGCGGCGAACATCACGTTGTATCTCCAGGCGTACCTCGAAATAGCAAACTTCGACATTCGTGAGAACGTCGGTGTCGTCGCTTCGTTGTACAATTTCGGCCGTGAAAAAAGCTACGCTCGCGCCAAGTACAACACCAACGTTGCGAACCTGTCGGCAAATCCACCGCGCCCGATTGAGCCTCCAATGGAAAGCTACTACGGCTTTTTTGTGAACGAGAAAATCGGAGATTTGCGTCGAATTCTTGAAATGAACGACAACGAGCTTCGCCAATTTACCCGAACTGGTCGCCTGCAATAGGGATCAGCGGAATTTTCGTTTTGACTTGGCTGCGAGTTCAGACTTGAGCTTGCGATAAGAAAAAAGGCGGTCGGAAGAAATCGAGCCGTCTTCGAGGGCGGCGCGAATCGCGCAGCCCTTTTCATTTTCATGCTGACAGTTGGTGAACTTGCATCGAAGTGCAATCTCTTCGAGGTCCGAGAACTCATCTTCGACTCGGATGCCGTCGTCTGCCAGCTGTAACTCTCGAAGTCCTGGAGAGTCGATAATCACACCGCCGGATGGAAGCAAATAGCTATTGCGGCCAGTGGTAGTGTGGCGACCTTTGTCGTCGTCCTCACGAATGTCGCCCGTGCTCTGGACAGCCTTTGTTAGGAGAGAGTTGACGAGCGAGGACTTGCCAACTCCAGACGTTCCGAGGAACACACCCGTCAGGTGCGGCCTTAGAAAGTCCCGCAACGTATCAATTCCTTCTTGGGTTTTTGCCGACGAAAAAAGAACTTCGGTTTCCTCTCCAAATCGTTCGGTCACCGTTTCGCGCAATCGCTGCTGCGCTATGGGATCTGGCTCGAGATCGGACTTGGTTAATACGAGTGCGGTACGGGCTTTCGAATCTTTTGCGGCCACAAAAAATCTCTCAAGCCGCCTTAAGTTGAAATCCTGATTGAGGCTTGTGGTGACAAAGATCCAGTCGACATTGCACGCCATGACCTGGATGTCTTCGGTTTCACCCGCGGCCTTGCGCCGAAGGCAAGTCGCTCTTGGCAGAATGCTTTCGATTTGCACGTTTTCGTCAAGGACGACCCAGTCGCCCACGGCTGGTTGGATCTCCGATTTTTTCCGAAGTCGGCCCTTGGCCTCCGCGCGATGTTTTCCATTCCTCGATACGACGTCGTAATAGTCTCGCTGCTCGGCCAGAATTCGGGCTGGATAGTAAGTTTCCGGATCCGACTTGAGATTCAACACCGCCGCGCGAAAAGCGGCTTCCCATTCGTTCGTCCAGCCCCATTGCGTGAGGTCGTATGCTTGTGAGTCGGGTTGCTTCGTCAAATCTCTTATCGTCCTTCGTTTCCAACTGAATAATGGAGCCATGAACAGAATAGCAAGTGCGCTTATCGTTTTCCTTCTCTTTTTCTCATCTACCGCCGCATTGGTTTCGTTGCAATGGTCTCGCGGTCGAGAATGGAAGGCCGTTGATTCGCGCTATGGGGTTGTAAAGGAAAGTCTTGCCAGGCTGGAAAAGGAAGTTGTCGATCCGACGGTATTTCACGAGGAGTCGGCGGCGAGCTACATCAATGAATTTGCCGATGCCGCCTATGCGATGAGGGGCGATTTTTATACGCCGATGGGCGAAGAGGAAAATCGAGCTTTTCTGCGGGATGCAGACCTGACCGCTCAGCAGATTTTTAATATCCGAGTTTTGCTGAATCGACGGCTTGCCGAATTTCAGAGAGATGGCGTCTTAGGTGACGAGACGGTAGACGCTTTTCGACGCGCTCATTTGTATCTGAGCTATGCCGCAGACTCTTTGATCGCCCGTCGAGACGCGCTTCGATCGATCCTCGCTTTATCAGTGCGACGATCGCGCGGATAGGTGATGTGGTGACCAATATGAGCCACCTTGCAATGGTCGCAGAAGCGCCAGATGGAAAACTGAAGGTGGTCGAAGCTCTTATGGAGCGAAATGTTGTTGCGTATGATCTGCAAGACTATCTGGATCTTGAAAGATTGCCTCGAGTCGCAATTTATCGCGCTGTCGCATCACCTGCCAAAAAGTTTGCACGTGAGGCGGCGCGTGAACTCTGGCGGATATACGAGGACAGCCAAAAGAATCCGTCTCGCTATCGGTTTGATCTTCAGATGAACCTTCACGATAACGGGAAAATCTTTTGTGCCAAGCTTTCTCGCCAGGCTTGGGAGCGAGCAAGTGGAGGCACGGTGGTGTTGCCGTCGCATCTCACGAGCTTTTCGGCGGCTCTGAAGACGGATTTTGCAAAGGGTATTCAGATGCAGGTGGAAAAGTCGTTTGCGCCGGCGGATGTCGAAGTTGATCCGACGTTTGAGCTGATTGCTGAGTACCGTGACATCGAAATGCTGGCGGAGTCTCGCCGATTTGATGTCGTGCTTTCACTACTGTTTGCGAAATTCAAAGAGGGTTTTACCTATCGACCAGATATTGCAGCAGGATTTCAGGCTGTTGCCGCCATTTTTGCACGTGATCTCGGGTTTGATCTGAAACAGATTCCGGCCGATGCGAAAGTTGAAACGATGGCGACACTCATTCGGCATCGCGATCTCGTTGCCTCTTTGATGGACGAATTGAAGGAACTCGAAGAAGAAACCAGTCTTCGTTTGCGGCGGCCTTTGTCTTACGTCGAACTAGAAGAGCTTTTTGAAAAGGCTTGTGCCGGCAAATGTGTCGAGCGTCGATCGAGCTCAAAAAACAAGGCGGTGCCTAGGACAGGAAGGGCTATTTCTACCGAAAGGACACGTGGCCCGAGCGAGAGAGTCTCGAAGCCAGCTTTTGAGAACAAGCCAACTTCGTATTCGGTCCAACCGCCCTCTGGTCCGACGGCCAGCGCAATCGGCTCTTCACGATTTGCAGGGAGAGAAGGCGGTTCGCCCCCTTGGGGGTGTGCGATCAGTTTTGTCGTGATGGGAAGTGCGGCGGCGCGGTCTTCCACATAGGGCTTAAATCGTCTGTGAAAACGCATCGTCGGCAAGATCGTGTCATTGGCAATTGAGAGTCCTTCCAACAGTGCCAACTCCAGCTTGGAGGGCTCGAGAACCGGGGCCGACCAGTAGGACTTTTCCACTCGGTAGCTTTGAATCAGATCAATGGATGTGACACCAAAGTTCGCCAATCCACGCAGCACACGCCGTAGGCTCTTGGGTCGGGGAAGTGCGAGAATCAGATGCAGGGGGTGTTTTGCTGGAGGAGACTGGGTCAATTCGCCGATTCGAATGCGAACTTGAGCCGATGATTTTGTGTCCTTTGCTGGCTGGCAGGTGAGAATCTCCCCGAGTCCAAGAGATCCACCGATCTGGCCGACTCGCAACATGGTTCCGGGTTCGGCCTTCAAGACATTTGTGATGTGCTCGGCTCGGGCGTCAGCTTGGATTTCGCCTAGCGTGAGCACTCCGTCGGATGCAATTTCATTCTCATGAAAAAGCAACGTGTTCATTTTGCCGACTGTAAGGTGGCTTCAAGGCGCGCACGGGCGGAGGCGTCGAGAAAGGAAGCTGGCCGGCGAAGAAAGTGACATGTGTAGCCTGTGGGATAGTGCTCGAGATAGTCTTGGTGCTCGTCTTCCGCTTTGAAAAAGGCGCGATAGGGTTCGATTGTCGTCGCGGCAGGGGCGGGCCAATACCCACTTTGATTGACAAGTTCGATCATGAACTTGGCGATAGTGGCCTGGCGAGAGTCGTGCGGAAAAATTGCAGAGCGATATTGTGATCCAATGTCATTTCCCTGGCGATTCAGGGTTGTGGGATCGTGAATGCGAAAATAGAAGTCCAAAATATCCGCGTACGTCGTCTTTTCCGAGTCAAAGCGGATTTGAATACTTTCAGCATGTCCGGTTTTGCCGGTTTTCACATGTTTGTAAGTTGCAAGCTGAGGATCGTCGCTCGTGGCACCGCAGTAGCCAACTTCCGTGTCCAAGACGCCAGGCTGCTTGCGGATGAGATCTTCCATTCCCCAAAAGCAGCCTCCTGCGAGAGTGGCCGTTTCCACATTGGTCGCTTGTTTTTCCACAGTTCCTCCAGGGCCCGTTGAATGAGTGTTACATCTCAAAATGAGACGATGAGAATGTCGACAGAAATTCACTCGCTCTTTTTGAGACATATACGGGATAATACTTGTAGGTGAAACTTTTAACGCTGGCTTTAACTGTAAGCCTCGCCATTTTGAGTGTTGCGACGCCCGCTCGATCAGACGAGCCCGTGTTTCGGGTTGACCCGGAGACCGCCAAGCTTGAGATCGAAAGGGTGGAGTTTCGCCAACAGGGTGAGCCGGTTCTTATCCGGCGTTTTGCACGCACAGAAAAAGAGCGCGGCTTATTTGGACCTGGTTGGTGTTCGAACATCGATAAAATTCTGGTGGGTGTCGACACCGGCAATCCAAAAGTTTTGGAACTGCGCGAGTGTGGTCAGAAAAAGGCCCGTACATTTCATAAAATTTTGGATGCTTGGGTGGAGGACACCTCTTCGGGCAGGATTCTGCGCAAGGCGGATGGACGATGGGAACTGACGGAAGCGCCTTACCCGACATTTCGCTTCGATGGTCGTCTCGATAGCTTTCAGGTTGGACAATACCGGTGGTATGTCCGTCGAGACAGCAATGGTCGACCTGAGGCCCTCGATAATCTGAAGACAAAACCGATCAAGTTTCGGCGCAACGTTTCTGGCGATCTCGACGCGATTGTCGATCCCAAAGGGCAGCGCCTGGTGCTGTTTGATCTCGGCATCAATCTCGAGAGTGCGGAGTCGGGGGGAGTGCGTGAGTCCTACGAGTACGATGCTGATGGCAACATCTTGAGACTCTTGCGCGTCGAGAGCCGTGGTGGCCGGAAAAAGTCGGAACAACCAGTTCAAGTATGGCGATTCTCCTACACGAATCCAGAATGGCTGGCGTCTGCGCAAGATCCCGAGGGCTGTTTGTCGCGTTGGATTTTCGAGCGAAGCGGTGACTCTTCGGTTGCGCGTGAGGCTCGAACCTGCGGCAGGGCCAGCCTCGGCTCGGCCCCGATCCCTGTCGCTTCGGTTCAATTGACCAAGCCCACACGGCCTTCGAGATCGGCGAAGGCTGTATCCTCTGCGCCTCGCGAGTTGGCTGCGATTCCCGTGGCAGTTGCACCCAATCCGGTAAAACCGAATGGCGGCAAGGTGGTCGATACTCCGGAAGTTGAAATTTCAAAGCCAGGACCAATGGGAATCGGTAAAGAACGAGCGAGAGTGAAAGTGAATCTCGCGGGTTTGCCGATCGCATTTCAGGTTGATGGCCCATCTGCAAGACGTTTGGAAATCTTGCGAGAAGAAGGTTCGGGCTCGGCGCTTCTTTTGAGGTCTTCTGGAGTCGAAGTCCCATTTCGAAATCGTCCACGAGAATATTCGGCCAAACAGCTTGAGCTGTTGGATGAATATGAAGAGTGGATGGCCGCCTGGGGTGATCGCTAGGCCGTTTATCCGATCGTCAGTGGCAAAGTGAGTTCCGATGTCCCGCGTGCTTTCGGGAACTTGGCGGTTTTGAAATATCGAGTGATCAAACGATCCAAATCTTTCGACTCGCGCATCGAAGATTTCAGCTTCTTGATTTTCGAAACGGAACCGTCCGCACGAATAGAAATGCGATAGGCCACAGTTCCTGGATCTGTGACCGCCCCGAGGGATTCCATTTCGCGGTCGAGCCCTTCTAGCACAGGTTCCACTTTTCCAGGCACGAGGGCTCCGTCAACGAATGGCTGCGGAGCTGTGAACCACCCGTGGAGAACCAATCGACCTTCCAGTGGATTGACGGTTCCGCTCACCCGACTCACTCCGTGCGGAACACGTGGGTCGAAGACCAGGAGTCGGCCAAATTGGGACGGGATTTTTTGCAGAATTTCGTTTTCTTCGAATGCCTGCCCGTCGGTTTGGCCAGCGAGTGGACTGCTGGCGGCTGTGCTTTCCCAAAAATGAAGAATTTCGTCTCTCATGATAATCGTTTCTCCGCCTTGGAACTTCCGGAAATCCGCAGTGAGAGAAAAAACAAACGCCCATGGCCCGTGGGGGCGATCGGCGTGCAGGCGTTGTTCGCAACCCTCAACGTAGTTGCTTAGCCAGATCGGAGAGATTGAGCTGCAACCAAATTCCTTTCGGGCAAAGGACGTGATGGTCTCTACGAGCTGACTGTGCAAGACGGGTTCGAAATAGAGTTCCGCGGGTGTTCGTAGGTGAGTGTAACGACCGGGGAGATGCCACCAGTCCCACTGGAACCTGGCGGGGTGGTGAGCGTCCGACTGTACGAGGTCGAAATGTTTGCGTAGGGCCTTTGCCAAAGGTTTGAAGGAATCTGTGAGATGAATCGACATTTAAGAGACCTCGCTCGTTTTTTGAAAGACGAAATCAAACAGCGTTTCACCACGCTCATAGTATTTTTTTTCGAAATGCGTACGTGGGGAAAATGGGGCTTGGTTGGACTGTTGATTCAGTTGGGATTTCTGAATCAATCGGGCTTCTTGCAGGCTCAGCCCAAGGGACTTGGCCTGAGCCTCGCCTGCATGTGCGTAGTCGGCGATATTGGTGGCAAAGTGAAAGACACCGCCAATTCGAAGCGTCTGCAGGGCTCGCCGAAATCCGGGTGAAAGGTACCAGCGATTGTTCGGTCTTTTTATTTCTGGGTTAGGATAAAGCATCCAAATTTTGTCTAGAGAAGCAGACGGAACTGACGTTGCGATGAAGTGAAAGGCGTCTGCATGAACAGCTGAGAGGACGTCCTGAAGATGTGGGTGATTTTGGAGCCGTCTTTGGAAGGCTGCAAACTTGTTGCTGGTGCGTTCGATGGCGATCAGGGCCTGATCGTTCTCAAGGAGTTTTGCGACTTCTATAGGGTGCCAGCCGACGCCACAGCCAATTTCGAGCTCGATGCTTCGCCGACGAAGTGCCTCTTCGAGGGGAAGACCGAACGTTTGAGTTCGATCGCCGAGTGTATTCGGCAATTGGTACTGTCGTGAGCTTAAAACGGCATTTTCGGACCGCATTCGTTGACCGCGTTCTCCAATAAGGCTTTCAAATCCTCGACGACCTTCGCTTCGCGCAGAGCGTGCTCGTCATAGTGTCCGTTCGCTGAAGCTCCGGGGGCTTCGACTTTATGACGACGCATGAGGTTCTCCATACAGGTGGCACATACCGAGCGCAAGATTTTGGTATCAGGGATGTGAAATAACTGTGGACCTTGTGATTCTTGCTGCCAACACAGCTCACAGCGTTTGCCGGTGCGCTTGTCGCACTCCTTTTTTAGCACTTCGACGGGTGAGCCATCGCGGCCATGGTTCTCTTCCCAAAAGTCTCGAATCGCAAGCAGGGCGACCGGGTGAAGTGGAATATTGCCACGTCGGTAGAGAACCGAAACCCAGTGAGTTCGTGGGTCAGGGCCGTCGTTTCCTACGCGATGCACGCGCGAGGTATTGATGAGATAGGCCGAGCCATCGGCCGGTAAGTGATAGCGTTTTCCTGAAATTTCGAACCACGCTTGCGGGTTGGCTTCCAGGGGAATGTGTAGTCGCATCGAGCGAGGTCCGTCAGAATGAGGATTTCCTGGAAGAAACCCAGGAGCAATCGACATCAGCCTGGTCCGATACATCCGAAGTGGCATCAGACGTCGAAAGACGAATTCAAACTCGTCTCCTGCACGATTTCGTCGATCAAAGAATCGAAACGGGGAGTGTTCGATCGCAAGTTCCAGCGATCGTCCTTCGCCTGCGGTGTAGGTGGCTTGCCGGTCGACAGCGTCGAGATAGGGATTGCTTGGATCGTGATATTGGAGGCCAATGGCGCGATAGTCGTCCTCGCCATCCTTTCCGCTCCAAGGGAACTTTTCTTGAACGAGTTTGAGGGTGGCCATTAAAGTTGAGGGTGACAGGCCTAGTGGAATGCGCAGGATCTCGAAGTCCAACTTCTCTCCGCGAAGCAGAATGTCGGTTGGGTGAAGATTTTGAAAGGTTGTGATCGGTGAATTGGACATCTGGACTATTGAAACACACCTTTGACGAGTGCAGAAGAAGAGATCCATGATTGAGAATATGGGTGCGCGACAAAAGACGACTTTGGATCCGCTTAAGAGTCAACGCGGAGGATTTGCGGGGCTCTTTGAGACCCTGTTACGCCGATTTAAAAATCTCCTGCACATGGCGATGATTGTTCCGCTGTACTTGGTGGGATGTGCTGTCATCGGACTTGCCGTGGCGCCGGGCGCGATTCTCGTCGCATGGACAGTTATGACGGCGAGCCAGGCAGACTTCTCCGCGATTGGTGCACCCAGTGGTGGCCTACTTTGGTGGGCGATCCAAGGGTGGGCAGGAGGAGCTGCCGTAGTTGGTGCCATCTTTCTTTCCGGTCTGTGCATGGTCTTTGTGTTGCCGGCGGCAAACTTTGTTTTGCTTTGGGGTGGCCGTTTAAAACCCTGGCGGGGGCCCTATTATTCACTCGAGGCGATTCGCTGGTACATTCACAACGGGATCACCTATGTTCTGCGTTACAGCCTTCTCGAGCTATTCACGCCATCTCCGATTGGAATTCTCTTCTATCGTTTGATGGGGATGAAGATCGGTCGAGGAGCCGTGATCAACAGCACCGCTTTGTCAGATCCAAGTCTCATTAGCATAGGTGAGAAGGTCACCATTGGAGGCTCGGTCACGATCGTCGGGCATTACGGGCAGGCAGGATTCCTGATTCTCGCTCCGGTGGAAATCGGAGATGGCGCGACGGTCGGACTTCGCGCTTCGATCATGGGTGGCGCGAAAATCGGGAGCAACGCTCGCATCATGCCGCATTCCGTTGTTCTGCCCAAGACAGTGATTCCGGATGGAGAAGTCTGGGGCGGAGTGCCTGCCGTCAAAATTGAACAAAAAGTTTAAGCAATCTTACGAATTTGATCGAGCTTGTTCTGAGCGAGAGTGAGTTCTTGGCGAAGGCTTCCGTTTTCTGCCTGCAAGCTCGCGACACGTTTGCGTAGCCCCATCAGTTCCGCTTCGACCTCGGCAGGAACTTTCGCCGGAATTGACTGCGACCAAGCTTTGGCATCAAGGCTGGTCACAACATGAAGGCCGGGCGCTGCGCTGGGTTCTGTGCTTGTGCCAAAACTGTCACTGAAATCTGGAACACCAGGAATAGTTTTGCCTTGTTTCAGTCTGTCTTCGATATCGGTATCTATGTGCAACATTTGATCGAACTTTTCAAAGCGCAGAATACCTTCTTGTGCGAGTCGCCGAATGGTTTCGAACATTTTGTTCACAGAAACGCCGATGTCTCCGGCTGTGTTGTTGGAAGAGGCATTGAGATCAAGAACCTTTCGGCGCTTGATACTCCCCATGGACGAAAGAAATTTTTCGCGCTGTTCCGGATTGAGAGCATTTAGCAGAGCCGCGAGGTTGATTTCCAGCATGGCGCCAGTGATTTCGGCAAGCACGGATTCATTCCACGACATCACACGGTCGATATCGATCATTTTTGCCGTGAGTGCATCCGCCCAGCGAGGATCCTCAAGGCGGATGATTTCTAGAAACTTTTGTTGTTTCTGCTTGCCGCTGGTTTCCAGCAGAGTCAAAAGCTGAACGAAGCCACCAGATTTTTTGTAGCGATCCAGCATTCCCATGGAGATCTTATCGGCCGAACCAGATCGCAGCCGAAGTTTTCTGATTGAATTTATTTGCTTCAGATTGAGACAAAAATTATCAAATCATTAAGCTCTTATGAACTGGCGGAGCCGTACGCACGGAGACCGCGATTCCAAAACCAGTTTGCAAGCTTGAGAATGAACAGGGCGAGCACGTAACCGGCTGCCAACATCATCGGGCTAGACTTTCCTAAGATGATTTGTGATGGAACGCTGGCGAGGAATGCGAGCGGCAACACCAAAAGTACGAAATAGCGGAGGATCGCGGGGTAAAACGAATCAGGTCGAGTTCCCAAGCGATAGAGCTGGTACCAGATGTAGTTGACCGCATCGGCCTTCGTTAAAAACAGTGCGGTGGCGGCTGTCATGAAGCGGATGCAGTAGATGATCGCCACACTCATCGGGACAGTGACCACGAGCCACAAAACAGATAGCGGGCTGACCGTCGGGATTTGGAAGATCGCCCACAAGAGCCAGCCAATCGAAAATACAAGATTTCCGATGTAGGCGACGGACACCTTTTGGAGGCTCAGCATGAATTGCGAGCTGACGGGCTTGACCAAGAGGAGATCCAGGTCACCACGCCGAATTTTTTGTCCAAGTTTGTCGAGGTTTTCTGAGAAGAGAAGCATGTAGACCGCATCGGTGACAAATAGCACGCCCATGAAAACACGGGTTTCATCAAGCCCCCAGCCGTTCATACTGTCGGTATGTCGGAAAAGAACTTCGAACACCGAGAGTTGGGCTGCGTACCAGAGGATGTCTGTAAAAAAGCGAGAAGCGAGGTTAAACCGAAATGCGAGCTCCGAAATGAGGCTCGCCTTAAAAAACGAAATAAAGAGTTCGATGTATTTTTTAATTGGCCCCATCATTAAGCCCCCGTGCCTGAGTAGCGCCGCCGACCGATATGCCAGAGCCAAGAGGAAAGCGCGCCGAATACAAGTATTCCTACGGAGATCGAGAGGAATCCTTCCCAGATCGTAGATGGACCGAGGCGACCTGTGAGGTAGCCGACCGGGCGATAGACGGCGCTTGAAAAAGGAAGCGCGATCAACCACGAACGAAATGGCTCTGGCGCAAGATCAAGGGGAAAAAACTCTCCAGTAAACATCCAGAGCGTGATGTTTTTTGCGACCGTTAGGTGGTGAATCCGGGTGAAGAAAAATCCGAGAGAGGCAATGATCATGCTGATGATGTGCACAAGTATCAAATAGTAGAAGACAAGAGCGATTGCGAGAGGCAGTCGCACTAGTTCGACGGGCAAATTCATGAAGAGGCAGATGATGACCGGGACGAGAATTGAAACGCTTGTGGTCAGCGCTTTGTATCCCATCAATTGGCCGAGGTAGTATTCAAAAAAGGAAACCGGACGAGTCAGAATGGCGTTGATCGATCCGGTTTCGACTTCTTCGATCATCATCGTCTCGTACATCCAACTTGTTGAGATGCGTGAGATGAAAGCCGCCCAGAACGCATAGGCGAGGTAGTACTCTCGGCCATATCCCATCAGTGTGGTTTCGCCAGTGGAGTTAAAAAACGCCAACCAAAGCGTGATTTCGACAAGCCCGACAATTGTTGGCTGAATGAGCGTATCGGCTAGCAGATTGAAGCGATACTCAAGTTGTTGCAGGGCCGCGAGGCGCGCGCAACTGAGCATCTTGCTGCATGAACGAACGAATAACATCTTCGAATTCCACTTCTTCAATCTTGATTTCCTGAATTGGACTTACGTGCATGACGTTCTTAAGAACTTCGCCGATTTCCGTTGCTGGAAGCTCTTTTGTGACGGCGCGGGTGCCGGCTGTAATCATAAAGCCGGGCGCCACTTCGAGGTCCTTTTCGGGGGGCTGCATGAACTTAAACGAAAGTGTTTGGCGCGATTCCGCGCGGGCCATGAAGCTCTCGACGGCACCATCAAACACGATCTGTCCCTGGCTGATCAACAACAGGCGGTCGGCCAAAAGTGAGATGTCGTCCATGTAGTGACTTGTGAGAATCACCGTTGGGTGGCGTTCCTTCACATAGCTCGCGAGAAATTCTCGGATGGTAGTCTGCGAAATGATGTCGAGGCCTATTGTCGGTTCATCGAGAAAGAGCACTTCTGGTTCGTGCAGAAGGGCACCGATGATCTCCATTTTCATCCGTTCGCCAAGCGAAAGGCGTCGAAGCTGCACATGGAGTTGCGAGGTGCAGCCAAGCATGTCCGCAAGATCGGCAACTCGTTTTTTGGCCTTGGTGCGATCAAGCTCGTAGATTTTTCCGAGAAGGTCGTAGCTGTCAGCGGCCGGCAGGTCCCACCAGAGCTGGTTTTTTTGTCCAAGCAAAATGCTGATGCGCTTGAGAAAGTCTGGTTTTCGAGCGGCCGGTTCATAGCCCAGGACTTTAGCCGAGCCCGAAGTGGGGTGAATCAGACCAGAGAGGAGCTTTAGCAGCGTCGTCTTTCCGGCGCCATTGGAGCCCACTAGGCCGACGATCTGTCCGCTTTCGATGCGAAGAGTCGTCGGATGCAACGCGGTCTTCTGCAAGGTCTCGCGTGCCCAGAGGCCTTCGATAGATTTCCATAGGCCTTCGGCCTTTTTATAGGTCTCGTAGGAACGAGTCAGATCCTGAGTTTCTATGCTCACCATGTATTGCTGTTCTCTAGTCGCGCTGTTAACGTTTTTGTATGAAAAAATCGTCGAAGGCTCGAGTTCTCTTCTGGTCGCTCACGTCCCTTGTTTTTCTGGTAGCGGGTCTTCTCGCGACCCAGCCTGCGACGGTGTCGGCTCAGGCAAAGGGCAAGGAAAAGAACCTTTTCCCGGCCAACACGGAAGTCGTGATTGGTAAGGCGGCTTTGCCGGACCCACTTCGTCCCTATGATTCAATGATCGATCCAAAATTCATTGAAATCTCTCCGTTGAAAGAAACCTCCGGTTGTACACAGCTAGAGGTATGGCAACCGGTGGTGGTTGAGCCGGAACAATGGGTGGCGATCATCGGCGTGGTGCCGATGGGAACGAGCGAAGTCGGAATTCTAGCGGTCAACCCCAATGTGAACTGTGTCAGACCCGGCCACCCGATGCGTGTTGTCCATATTCGCAGCGAATCGGGCATATCGGTTGAGGAGGGATGGTTTTTCCCGACTTCGATTCACGGACGCCGCACGGAAAACCAAGAGGTGATCGATCTTGAAAACCAGCTGCTTTTGACCGCGAAGATGCCGCTGGATGCCAAGGATGTCGTGTTTGTAACTGGCCGTGTGATCTCGTCGTTGCGCAAGCCTTGGGCGCCGCGTATGTCGGGCACACGATTCATCGATCGCAAGCAGATGGAAGCAGCCATCAAAGATGGAACCACAATCGTAGATATTCGCTCACGGGCGAGTTTCGAAAAGTTTCGAATCAAAGGCTCAATCAATGTGCCCTATACCACCGGGCCGAGAATGCAGTTTCATGAAGACTACAAGGATTACTCAAAGTCGGGTGATGCCTTTGATGTAAGAAAAGTTCCTGCCGACAAAGAAAAGCCGGTCATCATCACAGGTGCGTTTGATATTCCAGCATTGTATCGAGCGGCCGTCGTGCTGCGAGGTGAAGGCTGGAAAAACATTTTTATTTTCTGGGAAGGGATCGAGTACTTCACCGGCATGATCTGGTCGCCGCCGGTGACATCCGAACTCATTCGTGTGGTAGCCGCCCACGAAGTTGCAAAGATGATGGCCGATAAAACTCTAAATCCAGTTATTGTCGATGTTCGACGGCCCGTACAGTTTTCCGTTGCGCATATTCCAGGTGCCTATCCGCTTGAGTTTTACGAGCGCTTGGATATTCGATTGCGACTTCCCGGTCTGAACGGAGAGATGCTTTTGGACTATGGCGAGTATGCGACGGTGCCGGAAGGTCTGAGCACGGCTACTCCAATCATTTTTGTGGGCTCTGACGAGTCACACTGGGCGCCTTATAAGGCTGCACTGATTGCGCGAAGCTATGGATTCGCGAATGTGATGTGGTACCGAGGTGGAATGGCCGAATGGGGGCGTTTGAGGTTGGCCAATAGCAGGCTCTTCCGTGTCAATCGGGCGCCGTTTCCGCTTCCTAAGGATTTCAAAGGCGGGGTCGGTCGGTGAGCCAAGACTGGGAGCGAATTGGAGCGGTCAATCGCGAAAGACTTGGTCTCTTCCAGCAGCTGCACGTGTATGGGGACGTCATTCCTCTGAAGCACGTGATCGACATGGGACAGCTCGAACGTGAGTTGGCGGCGTTTACTGATAAGTGGGTGCAATACAATCCAGAGAAAGTGAACAATCCGCGCCATGGGCTGTCGGTGACCTCTTTGGATGGCGGAATGTCTGGTGTGCCAGACTTGTTTTCCATCTACGAATGGTCGAAACAAACGGGTCGCAAGGTTTCGGAGCGTGACTTCAATGTTCCGACAGAGGCCTATCACCACTGCAAATCGATTCACGCCATTTTCGAACCATTTTTGCCCGATGTTGGCCGATGCCGGTTTGTACGGTTTCAGCCGGGAGGACACTTCCCCCCCCATCGCGATGGCTCGGTGAACTATCAGATTCCGGATTATTTTCGCATTCTCGTTCCTCTGAATCGCACAGGACACGACCGTTTTCACTTCGTGCACGACGGCCATCTTGTCGAATACGAGCCGGGGCGTCCGTATCTGTTCAACGCTTTGAAGACACATTCTGTGGTGAGCTTCGACACCGACGTGATCACTTTGGCGCTGAGTGTGGCGCTCAAACAAGAGACCGTCGCCAAGGCCATCGATCTCTTCAAGATTTATTAAGAACTGCCCCTCTTCAGTGGTTGCTGAGGGGCTAGCGGCTCTCGGTCTTTTGAGGTGATTCCCGGACCTGGTGGCGTGTCGGCCTATTCGGGAAGCTCTCGCGCGGCCGGACGCCGCAGCCCAAGTGTCATGACTCTCGCGAGCGAGGGCATGGATGCCCGCCTTCCCGAATAGTCCGACACCTCTCACCAGCGCCTTAAAAAAAACACACCCCAGCTCTCAAATCCACACAGCCAGCCGGGGCAGTTTCGATTTATTAGGCGTCGATTGTTTTTAGACCTCGGCCAATGAAAATCGCCAGCACTCCAATAATCGCAGAAAGATAGCCGACAATTTCAAAATTCAAAAGTCGTCCGTCAGCGCCTTGAATCACGATGAGACTGGCGATGAAAGAGGCGACTCCTCCTGAAATCGACTGCAGGGACGAAGTCAGGCTTAGGAAGCTTCCACGCGCCTCGGGTCTCACGGTCGAGGTGATCAGCGCCCACGCAGGAACAAAGCGCCCATTGCTTGCTACAAAAAAGAATGACGAGATCACCAGGACCCAGAGAATAGGCGTTGGCCCCAGCTGCGTGATCGCGACCGCGGGGATCAGAACTGCGATACCAAAAATCGTGAAAATCAAATGGCGGCCGAATTTGTCGCAGAGCCTACCTACCAGCGGCGAGGTGAACATCGTAAGTCCGCCGCCAACGAGATACATCCACGGCAATTGATCTTCTCGGAAACCAACGTTGGCGACGAGCGAAGGCGAGATGAAAGGCACGATGACGAATTGTCCAAGCATGAGCAACATGACCAATAAGAGGGCTCGCATCTGTGACGGATTCGTAATCACGCGTTCGAGCACGTGATACGGAGTCGGTCGGCTTTCACGACTCTGAAGGTGACCACGCATGGAAGGAAGGTACATGGCCGCTGCAACACCGATGATAGCGGCCATGCCTCCAACAAAAAGGAATGGAGCGTGCCAGTCATATTTGTTGGCGAGCACAATGCCAAATGGCACGCCAAACACCGAAGCCAGCGAGAATGAGGCCATGACCAAGCCCATCGCTCGGCCACGTTTAGAAACTGGAATGGCGTCTCCGACGATCGACATGATGAGCGCGCCGATCACGCCGCCAAACACGCCAGCGAGACTGCGCGAAATCAAGAGAGTTGCGTAGTTCGGAGAAAAGGCGCAGGCGAGAGTGCCCAACGTGAAGCCGCAGTAGCTGACAAGCAGGGCGCGTTTGCGATCAAACCGATCAAGGAAAAAGGCGCCAATGAATCCCGTGATTCCCGCCGAAAAGTTGTAGCTTGAAACAAGCAGTCCGAATTCCTTGGGCTCGATCTCGAAGATTCTCATCAAGCTCGGTCCAAGTGGCATAAGAATCATGAAGTCCATGATGTGCGTGAATTGAACACCAGCCAGAAGCAGCAGCAAGAAAAGCTCGCCACGTGTGAGGGGTTGCAGAGTGTGTTCGTGGGGCTTCGGTGGCAGACTGTCGTCGTTCATTTTTTCTGCTAACTTAAAAATTTGGCGATGGTTTCGGAGGCTGGTTTTGCTTCCCCCAATCCATCCA
The DNA here is from genome assembly GCA_934277865.1 of uncultured Pseudobdellovibrionaceae bacterium. Taxonomy (GTDB): domain Bacteria; phylum Bdellovibrionota; class Bdellovibrionia; order Bdellovibrionales; family JAMPXM01. The sequence goes on from CAKQVW010000010.1 coordinate 19,931, forward strand.
AGTGGCCACCTTCTGTTTTGAGCTCAAAGGTGTCGACTTTTAGGCCGAGGTCACGCAATGAGTTTATCCCTCTTTCTGCGTATTCTGGGAAGAGGAGCAAATCGCGTTTCGCCGTAATCCAAAGAATTCTGGCCTTAA